>CAZFEA010000224.1:0-5938 GCA_964518085.1 uncultured Dehalococcoidia bacterium | reverse complement strand
CACGTGGGCCTTGAGGTCGACATCCGTTATTTCCTCATTCAGCACCAGGGAAATATTCTTCTGCAGGTACCATTCGGGGGCATAGATGATGAGGTCTTGTTCCCCAATTTCGCCGCTAACAAAACGAGGCAGCATCGGCCGGGCATAGAAGGCGTGGCTTTCCCGCGTAATGATGTCTATGTGCGCCCGGGGGTCTTTCTCCCTTATTCTTTTTGCCGCCGACACCCCTGCAATGCCGTTACCCAGGATTACGTGCTTCAATCCTTGCCTTGCTTTCGTACGTATACCCGGATTTCCCCCTTTTCTTCGACAATCCCCAGGAAGCCATGCCCGGTGGCCCGGCACCAGGCCGGCATGTCCACTTTTATTCCCTCGTCATCGGCCAGGACCTCCAGGACCTCATCCCGTTTCATTTCCTTCAGCTTCCTGGCCGCGTTAGCGACGGGCATGGGACAGTATAATCCGATGCAATCAATGGTCAAATCGGCTTTCATTCAGGCCCCGCTGTTGCAATTCACGAAAGTGGCTCGCCACAGCGCGGGCACACACTGACCCCTTTTTGCACCGCTATTCTGCACCTGGCGCAGAAACTCATCAGTTGTTTGCAGGCCTGGCAAAATGGCGACCCTTCTTCGGTCAGTTCTGTCTCGCAAAACGGACACATGCACCGGCTATTCGGCTGCTTCTTCTTCTTCATGCCCGCCTGTTTCATCGGACGACTCCTTTACTACAACACCGGACTTACGCAGATAGTCTTTGATTGCTTTATGCAGCGCATCGGCGCCCAGATTTGAACAATGTAATTTGTTTTTGGGTAGTCCCCCGAGCTCGTTGGCCACGGTATCGTTGGTAATGGCCATGGCTTCGTCCAGTGTTTTCCCCTTGGCCATCTCGCTTACCATACTGGAAACGGCAATGGCGGCGCCGCAACCAAAGGTCTTGAATTTAACATCCTCGAGGCGGTTATCCTTAACCTTGATGTAAAAACTCATCATATCACCGCAAACCGGGTTACCCACCTCGCCGACTCCGTCGGCATTCTCGATCTCACCCACGTTGCGGGGCTTCATGAAATGGTCCATGACCTTATCACTATATATCGGCATTTAGCTTACTCCGTGGCGGGATTTGATGTACTTATCGTAAAGTGGCGACATTTGCCGCAGGCGTTCCACAATGGTTGGAAGAGACTCCAGGACGTAATCTATGTCTTCCGCCGTGTTATCCAGACCCACGCCGAACACCAGAGACCCCTGGGCCAGGGCGTGGGGGATTCCCTTGGCCAGAAGCACATGAGATGCCTTCAAGGCACGGGAAGTGCAAGCCGAACCACTGGAGGCGGCGATTCCCTGAAGGTTTAGAAGCATCAGCATCGCCTCGCCTTCGATGAATTCAATGCAGAAACTGGCATGGTGCGGCAATCTTAGCGCTGGATGTCCGGTCAAAATCGAGTTTTCTATCTTCAGAATGCCCCCGGTCAGCCGGTCCCTCAATGCCAGGCAGTGGCCGGCCCGTACCGTCATATCCCGTTTGGCAAGTTCGGCGGCTTTACCCATGCCGACAATACCCGGCACATTGTCCGTTCCCGGCCGCCTGCCGCCTTCCTGGATACCTCCATCGAACAGAGGGATGACCCGGACCCCGCGCTTCAGGTACAGGGCGCCAACCCCCTTGGGCCCGTAGAACTGGTTGGCAGCCAGGCTCAGGGCGCCAACACCCAGTTCCTTGACGTCGACCTGGATATTCCCGGCGCTGGCAACGGCATCGGTGTGCAGCACAACGCCGGCCTTTCTGGTCACCTCGGCGATTTCCTTTATCGGCTCGATAGTCCCCACTTCACCATTAGCATGCATGATCGACACCAGGGTCGTGTCCTTCCGGATAGCCTTAGCCACTTCCGCGGGATCCACGGTTGCATATTTATCGACCGGGACATATGTGGAGGAAAACCCCTGCTTCTCCAGGGTCCTCACTGCGTGCATCACCGAAAAATGCTCGATAGCCGAAATTACGATGTGTTTGCCCTTTTCCTGGTAGGCATGGGCTATGCCCTTTATCGCCAGGTTGTTGGACTCGGTGCCGTTGGCGGTGAAGATAATCTCTTCGGGTGAGGCGTTGATCAGGGCAGCTACCCTGCTCCGGGCCTCATCCATCGCCTCCCTGGCCTCGTCCCCCCAACTGTGCAACGAAGCAGGATTTCCATAGAGGTCGCTGAAGTAAGGTAGCATCGCCTGGGCCACTTCGGGCAAAACGCGGGTAGTGGACATATTATCGAGATAGACTTTTTTCATGATGCCGCGCCTTGGCTGCAAAATCTGAATAGGGAAGCCATCTATTATTCTACGCCCAATCTGCCTTCCAATGCAATTCTTCCAGACTGAAACAAATCCCGGAATTGCCACTGACAAAAAGGGATTTCGGTCGTTATTATTCAGTGTTGTGTTTTTGCCAAACCGGTTGCGGTCCCTCTCCCGCGAGGGAAGAGGAGACAGCGGGTTGTTTTTGTAACATCAGCCATGCGCCCTTGCCAGGGGGAACCATCAAGAATGAAAATGGCCTATCATTGCGAGGAGACCCAGTTTATCTCCCCCTTTCGCAAAAGGGGGATACAGGGGGATTTTGCCCTTTTTCAAAGCGGGAGACAGCGGGTTGTTTTTGTAACAGGTACTTAAGTAATGCAAAAAACATTACTTTCAGGCGATTCGATTTGAACCAAAGCGAAGTAGTATCGGATGCACCAATCAGGCCGTCAGCGGCGATTCCGACGCTCGCCAGAAAATGGCTGAGGAGGCGTGAGAAATTGCGTACCAACCTAGTGACCCGGATATGGGGGCTGCGGAGACCGGAATCCTGGGGTTTGGCCTTGCTTCCGGCTGCGATAGCTCTACTGGCAGTATTCCTGGCCAGCCTTCTCGTTTCGGATTTGATCGGCGGTCCGTCAAACCAGGTTGCCCTTGCCTCTCAGGGCACCCTCAGTATCCTGAGTGGCCGGGTGGAAATACAGGACCTGGCCGCCGGCGGCTGGCGACCGGGTATTGATGGCATGACCGTGGCCGCCGGTAGCAGGATAAGGACCGGACCGGAATCCCATGCCATGGTCACGTTTTTTGAAGGAAGCACGGTCAAGCTTGATCCGAATACCGACCTTGAAGTAGTCAGGCTCCAATACTCGGACGACCGGTCTAACGATGTGGCATTAAAGCAATGGGTCGGCCGGACCTGGAGCCGGGTAATAAAAATGGCCGACCCGGGTTCCCGATACCAGATTGAGACACCCTACGCGGTTGCCGTGGTAAGAGGCACTCTCTTCACCACCGAAGTCGATGAGAGAGGCGCTACCCGGGTTATGACAACTGAAGGCGTGGTCAGTGTTGCCTCAGCCGGCCAGGAGGTATTCCTTTCAGCGAATAAGCACAGCACGGTGGCGCCGGGGCTGGCGCCGTCGCCGCCGGACGATACGCCCAGCGGCAAGAATCAACTTTCGATCTTCATCACCGGAGCGGCAACCGCTTCGGTCACAGATATGACCGGGGCCAGCACCGGTTACTTCCCATCCGGCCTGGAATTCAACCAGATACCCGGCTCCCGGATTTCCTCGCGCAGCGGGGAGAATCAGGTTATCAGCCTTGGCGAGCCTCACAGTGGCCAGTACACCGTTGTGTTGCGCTATGCCAGGCAGGGGGTAGCCAGCTACCGCATCGAAGGTCAGTCACAGACCGCCGGAACGGTCCGGCACACCGGATCACATCAAGGCGGCGAAGGAACCGCCTGGCAGATAAGAGTCGGGGTTGGAATAAGAGACGGCGTCCTGTCCATTAATTCCGTGAGTTCCATCGATCCTCTGGGGGCCAAAGGGCCGGAGAAAATCGTAAACCTCGATGCCGGCCGGCGCCTTGCCAGATCGGGAGCGAAAGGCCGTCCGGTAGTGCTGAACCAGCCCCAAAGCGGCGGCAAGGTAGTTGCCGGGCAACGCGCGGCGCGCAATCGGTCTCTTTCCCGGGACCGTCTGACCGGCGGGGAAAAACAAGCGGCCTCACCGGTAAGTGTGTCCGGACAGCAAGCCGGACCCATCCAGAGGAGTAGCAATCGAACGGAAAGCCCTCCCCCTGGACAGAGCCGCAAGCCAGAGGTGCCATCCCAACCGGATTTGCCATCCACTCCGCCCCGCGTAGCCGGCAAGGACCAGGACTCCAGGACGGGTAAGCCCGTCGCTATCGTCGAAGCAGCCGTAACCGGGCATGCGGGAAACCCGGGGCAAATTCCGGCTCCCGCACTGGCAGCAAATCCGGAACAGGGCGCTGACCAGGCGCAGACGGATAACCCCGTCCCGCCGGGCAACCAGGACCGCGAACTGAAACCGGGCAAGAAGGCTACGGCCACCGGCGCGGCGGGAACGGCGGGCCAGCCGGGACAAACGCCCGGTAAGGGACCTATAACCAGTCCCAGGCAGGCCGGCAACCAGGTGCAGGCCGCAAACCCCAGCCAGGCCGGCAACCCGGGAAAGACGGCCAACCCGGGACAGGCCGTAAATAGAGGGCAAACGGGTAACCAGGGACAGTCGGCTGGCCAGGGTTCAGGCAATCAGGATTCCTCGGGTACCCAGGGGTCCTCCGGCGCTAAAGGGACCGACGCCAGTCAAACATCAGGTTCGAACCAGGGATCATCTGGATCTGGCGCCCGGGACTCTGGCTCCAGCCAGGGATCCGGCAGCAATCAAGGATCAACCGGCAATCAGGCATCGGGGGGCAGTCAAGGATCCGGGGGCAATCAGGCATCGGGAGGCAGCCAAGGCTCAGGAGCCAGTCAGGCATCGGGCGGTGGTCAGGGCTCCGGAGGCCGTCACGGTTCCGGTGGCAACCATGGATCATCCGGCGCCGGCCGGGGCTCCGGCGGAAAGAAATAAATAACAATGTTCGGCATCAACCAAAAAGACCTCAACGAAAATGGCACGTCCCAAATCCTGGACGGTTTCGACCCACGTGTCCCGAGCCGCAATCTGAAACTCCTGTACGATATCAGCAGGAAGGTCGGCGCTGTCTACCAGTTACCCCACTTGATAGGGGAAATTACCCGGATGACAGAGCGAGCGCTCAAAGCCGCAGCCTCTTCCATACTGTTGCTTGACGACCAGGACAAAGAACTCCTTTTCTGGGTTGCCACCGGACAGGCGGGCAAACAACTCGAGCAACACCGGATGGCGCTCAATTCGGGCATAGCCGGCTGGGTCGCCGTCAATGGCAAACCGGTGATCGTCAATGACGTCCGGACCGATAGTCGCTTCGAGAACAGTTTCGATGCCTCGACAGGGTTCGTAACACGGTCCATTATGTGCGTTCCCATGGTAGTGAACCGTAAAGTCATCGGCGTGATCGAGGTCCTGAACAAGGTCGACGGAAGTAATTTCAACAAACGAGACCAGGAGTTATTGACCGCGGTGGCAGGAACGGCCGCCCTGGCCATCGAAAATGCCAACCTTAACCAGCACGTTATTGAGGCCTGCAAAGATACCATCAGGGCGCTTGCCGCGGCCATTGACGCCAAAGACCCGCATACCTGTGGCCATTCGAAACAGGTAACCCATTACGCGCTGCTCATAGGAACCAGCCTTTCCTGGACCCGGGATGACCTGGAAAACCTCGAGTACGCGGGAACTTTGCACGATGTCGGCAAGATCGGGGTAGATGACGGCATACTTACCAGTAGCTGCCGCCTCACTGACCAGGAGTTCAGCCTGATACGCCAGCATCCGGTCATCGGGGCTAACATACTGAAGGGGATTCCCTTTCTCGAAGGTACCATGAAGCTCGTTCTACACCATCACGAGCGCTATGACGGCAAAGGCTACCCCCGGGGACTCAAAGGCGAAGAAATACCCCCTGGAGCCCGGATCATAGCCATCGCCGATGCCTTCGAGGCAATGACTTCGTCACGACCTTAC
>CAZFEA010000223.1:0-5973 GCA_964518085.1 uncultured Dehalococcoidia bacterium | reverse complement strand
CGGCCCCTGCGGCCCCGGCCGCCACCGCGCAGCAATAGTCTCGGCCTTGTTGTTTTCAAACCACTTCATCAGTTTTCAAGGAAACCAGTCTTGCCAAAAAAGCCCAAGATTACCGCGCAACGCGCTCCCTCGAAACTCCTCCTTTCCAAGTGGGAACGCCAGAAAAATATGCAACGCCTGGTCATGCTGGCGGGCGGGCTTATTATCGTCGTAATCTTCGGTCTTCTGTCTTTCGGCTATTACGATTTCAAGATAAAGCCGGCCCTGGCCGACAAAAGCGCGCTGGCCCAGGCAGCTTTCAGCATAAATGATAAGGTCTACACTAAAGACCGCCTTTACAAGACACTCCTGCTCCAGGCGGCGCGCCAGGGAGATCCGAACAAGCAAAACCTGTCACAGCTCAGCCGTGATATCGTCGTTTACCTGCAGGACCTGGAAATCGCCGCCCAGGAGGCGGAAAAGCTCGGCATTAAGGTCTCTCAAGAGGAAATCGCCAGGGAGCTGCCCGATTGGAACGATTGGGGCTTTAGCGAGGCTGAAGTTAAGGAGTGGCGCCGGCAGGAACTGCTGAAAGACAGGTTGAAAAAGGAACACATCGACAGCCAGGTCCCGGCCGAGGAAATGCAGGTCCAGGTGGAAAGAGTCCTGCTCCGCACCAGGGAAGACGCGGAAAGCGTGGCCAGGCAACTTAAGGAAGGGGCTTCTTTCGCTGCGGTAAAGGAGTTGTCCCAGGACCCAGCGTCCAAAGAAAAAGACGGCAACACCGGCTGGATTTCCCGCGAGCAACTCGGCAAGTCCTTTGACGAAGTGGCGTTCAGCCTCAAGAAGAACGAGGTCAGCCAGCCGTTCTTTGATGAAGGCGCCACGGTTAAGGGGGGCTACTGGCTGATCCGGCTTACCGGCAGGGAAGGGGAAAATATCAAGGCCCACGGCATCCTCCTCAGGACCGAAGGTGAGGCCAAAGAGGCAAAGGAGCGGCTGGACAAAGGCGAGATTTTTACCGACCTGGCTGAGGAGCTGTCCCAGGACTTTTTTGCCGACCAGACCAGCGGGGACCTGGGAACAATCAGCAAAGGGCAATACTCGCCTGAATTCGACCAGGTGGCTTTCAACCTGGGGCCGGGACAGGTGGGCGGACCGGTTTTCGATCCGAACCGGAGCCTCAGAGGCGGCCACTGGGTAGTCAAGGCCGTCGAGGAACCGCAAATGCGCGTGCTGGAAAAAGCGGCGCTGGAAAGCCGCCAGGCCCAGTTCTTTCGCAAGTGGCTGGATGAAAAGAAGAGCGATTACCGTATCGAGAACAAACTGGATCCGGACCAGGAAAACTGGCTGACGACAAAAGTGCGCCAGGAACTGGATGCCAGAAACAAGGCCAGGCAGAAAAGATAGGACTATCATCTGAATGGATAGAAACTCTATCGGCGTAGGCTTGATAGGGCTGGGCACCATCGGCACCGGCGCCGCCAGGGTATTCATGGAAAAAGGGGAGATACTTTCTTCCCTGGTGGGATGTCCCGTGGTCCTCCGCAGGATCGCGGAGAAAGACCTCACCAGGAAGCGCCCCATCACCATCGATCCCGCGCTGTTGACCCCCGATGCCGAAGAAATTCTCCATGACCATAACATATCCATAGTTATCGAACTCATCGGGGGCGAAGAACCGGCGCGGACCTATATTGCCGATGCCCTTTCAAGAGGCAAGAGCGTGGTCACCGCCAACAAGGAGCTGATCGCCAAGCACGGTCCGGAACTGGCGGCCATTGCCCGCGAAAACAGGGCATCCCTGCGCTTTGAGGCCAGTGTCGGCGGCGGCATACCGCTGATATCCCCCCTGCAAACGGACCTGGCCGCCAACACGTTTTCTTCCATTCACGCCATAATCAACGGCACTACCAACTATATTCTCACCAAGATGTCCGAAGAGGGCCTGGACTTCCTGACGGCCCTGAAGCAGGCCCAGGAGCTGGGTTACGCCGAGGCCGACCCCACCAACGATATCGAAGGCATCGACGCCGCCTACAAGCTGGCAATAATGGCCACGCTGGCCTACCACTGCACCGTGCGGCCGGGGGACGTTTACCGCGAGGGGATTTCCCGGTTGAGCTGGAAGGACTTCCGTTATGCCAGGGAGCTGGGCTACGCCATCAAGCTCCTGGCCATCGGCAAAGTCAGCGACAATTCCATCGAGGCCAGGGTACACCCCGTTTTCATATCGGAAAATTCGTTGCTGGCCAAAGTAAATGGCGTTTTCAACGCGGTGCGGATAAATGGAGACCTGGTTGGAGACCTTATCCTGTATGGAAGGGGCGCCGGCGCTGCCCCAACCTCCAGCGCCGTCATAGCCGATGTCATCGCCGCGGCCAAAAACATTCGCTCCGGGGGCATGCCCGTGGCGGTACCCTTGTCTCAAGCTCCGAAGAGCATCAAGCGCATCAGCGACATCGAGACCCGCTACTATTTCCGTCTGAATGTCGCCGACCAACCCAGCGTTCTGGCCAAGATATCCCGGGTCCTGGGCGACCACAGGATCAGCATTTCGGCGGTAATCCAGAAAGAGGCCGATACCCGCGCCCAAACCGCGGAGATCGTCATCATGACCCATACCGCCCGGGAGGCGGCGGTCCAGCAGGCGGCCGGAGAGCTGCAAAAGCTCGATGTGGTCAAAGAAGTAAGCAACATCATCCGGGTAGAAACATGATGATCAGGGGGGTTATCCACCGTTACCGCGATTTCCTGCCCGTAACCCCTGAGACACCGCTGATCACTCTCGGAGAAGGCAACACGCCCCTGGTGCCTTCTTACCGGCTGGGCAGGGAACTGGGCTGCGGCGAACTTTACTTCAAACTGGAGGGGTGCAACCCCACCGGCTCTTTCAAGGACCGTGGGATGGTGGTGGCCGTGGCCAAGGCCATGGAAAGCGGCGCCAAATCCATCATGTGCGCCTCGACGGGCAATACCAGCGCTTCCGCCGCCGCTTACGGCGCCCGGTGCGCCCTCGATGTCTGGGTGGTTGTTCCCCACGGCAAGATAGCCATGGGCAAGCTGGCCCAGGCGGTGGCCTACGGCGCCAGGATCATCAACATCGAAGGAAATTTCGACCAGGCGCTGGAGATAGTCCGCACCGTAACTCAGAAACATCCCATCGCGCTGGTGAACTCCATAAATCCGTTCCGTATCGAGGGACAAAAGACCGCCTCTTTTGAAGTCATCGACATGCTGGGCGATGCCCCGCACTATTTGTTTATTCCCGTGGGCAACGCGGGCAACATAACCGCCTACTGGAAGGGATTCAAAGAGCACCTGGAGCGGGGCAAGGCCACCCGTGCCCCCCGGATGATGGGGTTTGAAGCGGAAGGGGCTGCCGCCATCGTCCGGGGCTACCCCATCAAGGAACCCAGGACCGTGGCCAGCGCCATAAGGATCGGCAATCCGGCAAGCTGGAAGAGCGCGGCCAGCGCCGCCCGGGAATCGGGCGGGGCCATAGACTTCGTCACCGACGATGAAATAATGGCCGCCTATAATGCCCTGGCCACTAAAGAAGGAGTTTTCGGCGAACCCGCTTCGGCGGCGTCGGTCGCCGGACTGGTAAAGGCGGTGAAAAACGGCCTGGACATGTCAGGCAAGAAGGTGGTTTGCGTCATCACCGGGAACGGGCTCAAGGACCCCGACGCCGCCCTGACGATGGCGGCCGGCCCGGAGGTCAAGACCGTCCCCTGCGACCTGGCGGAAGTGGAAAAGGTCCTCGGCACAGCCGAGCAGGTGCGAGCGCATTGAGTGGTTGTCGGGGAACTGTTGGGGAACTAATGAGTAACCACGAATAAACACGAACTGGGAAAGAAGATAGAAGACAGAAGATAGAATCCCGCTTCCCCTTCCAGTCTTGGTCTTATTCTTGAATCTTAAATCCTTTTATTCGTGTTAATTCGTGTTTATTCGTGGTGCTCCGAGATAACGGTATCACAGGCGGCCCTGCCTGTGAGACGCCGTTTTCTTTGGATAAAGGTGCTCGCTCGCGAGCATGGACGATTCATTCGTGGTTCCGTTTTAGACCTTTGGATATAGGAGGAGAACCCATGAAAGAAAGAACAGGCAATTCGGCAGGATTTAAGTTTCATTACCCCACGGCGCCGGTTATCGTGACCGCCAAACACGGTCTCAAGGAAAACGCCATGACCGCAGCCTGGCACGCGCCGCTTTCCCACGAGCCTTCCCTCTATGCCATCATGTTGAGCCAGAAGCGGTTCACCTGCCAGCTTATCCTGGAAAGCAAAGAGTTCGGGGTCAATTTCATGCCCCTGGACAAAGCCGAGTTCCTGGCCAAGGTCGGCGGCACCAAAGGGGCTGAAATCGACAAGTTCGACAAGTTCAAGATAGCCAGGGAGAAGGCTATCAGGACATCGGTGCCGATCATTAAAGATGCCTACGCGAGCTACGAATGCCGGCTTATCGACCACCGCCCCTACGGCGATCATGAGTTACTGGTGGGGGAAGTGGTGGCCGTCCACTATGAAAAAGAAGCCTTCACCGATAAGGGGCTGAATGCCGCCAAAGCCAGACCCGTGGTCTACCTGGGCGGAGACAACTACACCACCATAAACCCGGAGACGAAGAGCTATGACCGCCAGACGTATGCCAAATAGCCTGTACCCGCGGGCCGTTGGCCCGCTCTCAAGTTGACCAAATTTAGTTCACCAACCCATCACCCTCACCCTGACCCTCTCCCATCAAGGGAGAGGGAACTGCTATGGTAAACGAACAAGCAATAGCTGAAGCAGTCACCCGGATCATAAGGGCCATCGGTGAAGACCCGTCCAGGGAAGGCCTGCAGGGCACTCCCCGGCGAGTGGCCGAGATGTACGCGGAGGTCTTCCAGGGTATGGACATGGACCCGGCCGCGGAACTGGTAGCCGGTTTTGAAGAAGGCCATCACGAGATGGTGATCCTGTCCGACATCCCGTTCTATTCCCTGTGCGAGCACCACCTGTTGCCGTTTTTCGGTGTGGCGCATATAGGATACATCCCCAACGAGCACGGCCGGGTGGTAGGGGCCAGCAAGCTGGCGCGGGTAGTGGAAATCTTCGCCAAGCGGCCGCAGATCCAGGAACGGATGACCACCCAGATCGCCGACACTATCTGCAATTCGCTGAAACCGGACGGCGTGGCCGTGGTCATCCAGGCGGAGCACCTGTGCATGACCATGCGCGGCATCAAGAAACCGGGCAGCAACATTATCACCTCCGCCAACCGCGGCCTGTTCCGGAATAAGATCGCCACCCGGGCCGAGTTCCTCTCGCTGGTGCAAAGAAGATTGCAAGATTGAAAAATTGTAAGATTGAAAGATTGCCCCACCACCCTCAATCTTTCAATTTTTCAATTGGTATTTGGGCATGGTAAGGTGCTTCAGCACCATGGGGATGGCCAGTATGATCGGTGTAGTTATCAAAATCCCGCTGCGTCCGAACTTCCAGGAAAAAATACTCATCATGATGAAGACCATGGCGGTCACCAGTCCCGATTTGCGCAGCAAAAGATAAGGCACCAGCGCCAGGGCGAGGGCCAGCAGCAACTCCGGGAACAACACCGCCGACATGACGCCGTAGGTCGTGGCCGCCCCCTTTCCTCCCTTGAAGCCCTGGAAAATCGACCAGTCGTGCCCCAGTATGGTGGCCAGGCCGGTTACCAGAATGGCCGCTTCCGAATCGGAGAACTGCCTGGCGATGATGATCGCCAGGGCCCCTTTCCCGACATCAGCCACCAGGACCAGGGCCGCCGCCCAGAAACCCGCCTGGCGGTAGGTGTACGAGGTCCCCAGTTTGCCGTTTCCCAGTCCCCTTACATCAATACCCCTGACCCACCTGGTCACGAGGTAGGCCGAAGGCAGCGACCCGATGAGGTAGCCCGTCATACCGAGGAAGACAATGACGATTATCTCCATGGGTGGTTACGGGAAACCACGAATAAACACGAATAAAC
>CAZFEA010000222.1:0-6011 GCA_964518085.1 uncultured Dehalococcoidia bacterium | reverse complement strand
GTATCCCCCTTTTGCGAAAGGGGGAGGTAAACTGGGTCTCCTCGCGATGATAGGCGCATTTTCATCCTGACGGTGCCCCCTGGAAAGGGGGCATGGCTGATTGTCACGAAAATACCGGTACCATCCGCCTCTGGCGGACCCCCGCCTGTGCGGACATGGTTTTTCCTACTTCATGGGGCCGCAAGCGACCAGGAAACGTTTTCGCGGAAAATGAAAAAGCCAGGACATGTGTCCTGGCTTTGTTGCCTGGTCATACCGGGCCTTATTTAGCCCCCGTTCCCGATGCTGGATTACTGCTCAGTTATCTCTTTGACCTTAATCTTGAATCTTGGATATCAAATCTTAAATCGCGTTTATCGGTCCTCGATGCCCCGTTCCTTGAGATAGTCGATGGCATCCTGGACCGTGGCTATCTTTTCGGCGTCTTCGTCTGGAATTTCCAGTTTCTTGTCCGGGGTACTGAATTCCTCCTCGATAGACATTATCAGTTCTACCAGGTCCAGGGAATCCGCGTTTAAGTCTTCTACAAAAGAGGCCTTTGGCACCACCGCCTCTTCTTCGACGCCGAGCTGATCGACAATGATCTTTTTAAGCCGCTGGTAGACTGTTGCCAAGTTTTGCCTCCATATTTCAAACTGTTGTAAATGGACCGCGAATCAGGCTTTGGGCTTTGGTTTCTCCAGGATTTCATCAACTAAACCGTATTCCACCGCCTGTTCAGCGCTCAGGTAAAAGTCCCGGTCGCTATCGCGGGCAATCTTTTCATAAGGTTGGCCGGTATGCTTCGCCAGGATGCTGCGGATCTTCTCCTGCATGCGCAGTATTTCCCGGGCGGCAATTTCAATATCCGCGGCCTGGCCCTGGGCGCCGCCGATCGCCTGGTGCATATGAATAGTTGAATTGGGCAAGGAATAGCGTTTCCCCTTGGCGCCGGCAGTCAGCAGTAATGTGCCCATGCTTGCTGCCAGCCCGACACATATTGTCGATACCTGGGGGCGTACTAGCTGCATGGTGTCATAAATGGCCAGACCGGCGCTTATTATACCACCGGGGGAATGCACGTAAAGGCTGATATCTTTGTCCGGGTCCTCCCGGTCCAGATATAAAAGCTGGGCGATGATCAGATTGGCCACCTGGTCGTTGATCGGCGTACCCAGGAATATGATGCGCTCCCGCAGCAACAACGAATAAATATCGAAAGCCCGCTCTCCCCGAGCGCCGGTTTCTATCACCATGGGAATGACCGACTCTGGTGTCAAAGGCCACCCGTCTTTGATAGGTGTGTCACTCATTATTTATCTCCACCTTTCCTTACAGTGATACCTTTTCCACAGGCTTTTCCCCGCTGCCGGCGGCCTCGGCGCTGAGGGCCATCCTGGAAAGCAATTCCAGGGTCTTCCTCTGCCGGAGGCTATTCTTAATCGATTCTCTTCCTGGCGCGGTATTCAACTGTTCTCTCACTTCGTCCAGTTTCGGCGCTGCCAGCCGTCCGGCATTCACCTTTACCAGGCTATTGATTTCGGCGTCGATTTCCTCATCCGTCACTTCAACCTTTTCCTGTTCGCTGATCTCGTGCAGCACTATGGTGTTCAGGATCCGCCTCAGGGCTTGTTCGCGGACTTCTTCTTTGAGATCTTCCTGGGTTTTTTTCACATTGGCAAGGTAGCTCTCAAGACTATCAGTTCCGCTGTATCTCACCCTATCCCTGACCAGCTCGTCAATCTGCCTTTCCACCAGCACCAGGGGGTATTCCACTTTTGAGGCTGCCACGGCGGCCTCCAGGACCTGGGTCTCATGCCCGCGCAGGATTACCGATTCCCGGACTTTTCTCAGGTCTTCCCTGGCTTTGTCCTTCAGGGCATCGATTGTTTCCAACCCCCAGTTCAACGACCGGGCAAATTCATCATTCATATCAGCTAGCTTTTTCTCTTTTATCTCGTTTACCCTGACCTTGAACTGGCAGTCCTTACCCGAAAGTTCCTTACCCTTGAAATCTTCAGGAACATGTATTTCGAATTCTTTTTCCTCGCCGGCAGCCATACCGATGACCTGCTCGGCAAGGCCCGGGACAACGACCGGCGTGTCTTTGATCATGGGTAGCTGTAAGCCCTTCTGGTCGATCTTCTTTTTCCCGTCGACAGTAACTTCGAGGTCAACGGTAACACTGTCGCCCGTTGCCACCGGTCGCGCCACCGGCTCCCACAATGCATTCGCTTCCCTCAGGTTCTCAACATAGCTGTCAACGTCCTCATTCTTTACCTCAACAGTTTCCACAGGTATGCGTATGCTCCTGTAGTCGCCCAATTCGACCGTCGGCTTCACCGAGATGCGGGCATCAAAGGTCACCGGGTCGGTACTGGTTACATGGAGATCGGGTTCCTCGACCGGTTCCACTCCCTGGTCCACCCGAGCTTTCTGGTATAACTCGGGCACCATCTTCTCCATGGCCTCCTGGAGCAAGGCTTCCTTGCCGACATGACGTTCCAGGATATGACGCGGCGTCTTACCCTTGCGAAAACCCGGCACCAGGACCCGGTTCACCACACGCCGGTAAGCCTGGTCGAGGTATTTCTCAGTTTCTCCGGGTTCGGCTTCGATCTTGAGGAGCACCTGGCTATTTTCCAGCTTTTCCTTGGTTACCTTCACTTTTTGTCCTTCAAAAGACCTGCCTTCGTGGCAGGATTTGGGGCTGAACTAGATGGGAATTATAACACACTCGCGTAAGCAAAGGAATCAGTTTTCAGCTACCAACCTCCCAGCGATTCACCAGTACGCCGTTAGCATTGAATTTCACCACTTGCCTGGTCTCAGAAGACAATACATAAATAGAGTCGGCGGAGACTGCCATCTCGGAAGGTCGACCGAAGGGAGTATCGCCCGCACGTCCGGTAGTCCACTGTCCCGTTCGCACCCCCGTGGTAGCCAGTCTCAGCACCTGCCCGGCCTCGGAAGACAACACATAGACCGAGTCCGCCGATGCCGCTATGGCAGAAGCTGTCCCGAACGCGCTGTCCCCGGCCCTGTCTATGTTCCACTGTCCCAATCTTCCGCCTGCGGCATTGAATCTTAGCACCTGCCCGGTGTCAGAAGACAACACGTAGACGGCATCGGACGAGGCTGCGATAGCGGAAGGTCTTCCGAAGGTGGCGTCCCCGGCGCTATCAACATTCCACTGCCCCAGTCTCGCGCCGCCGGCGCTGAATTTCATCACCTGCCTGGAATCAGCAGACAACACGTACACCGAGTCGCCACCAGCGGCAATAGCGGAAGGCGTGCCGAACGGGTTATCCGCGGTGCCCCCGGCGCTCCATACCGCCAGTCGTGTTCCCGCGGCGTTGAATTTCACCACCTGCCGGGCATCAAAAGTCAGTATGTAGACACCATCCGATGAAGCTGCTATAGCGGAAGGTCTCCCGATCGGGGGGTCTCCACCCTCTATGCTCCATCTGTCCCCCAGTCGCACTCCGGCGACGTTAGACTTGACTACCTGCCTTGTCTGGGACAATAACACATACACGGCGTCGGGCGAGGCCGCGATAGCCAAACCCGGGGATACCGGCGCCTCGGTTGGCCTCGGAGTCGGGGATGGTACTACGGGCGTTCCTGCCGCGGGTCTTGCCGTGGCGGTGGGCTGGATGGTGACAACCGGCACGGCGCGGGTCGGTGAGGGGGTAGTGGCGGGCGCCGGCTTCGGCACGGCCGTGGGACCGGGGATGCCGCCTGGGGGAGGCGTCTCCTGCCTTACCAGGGTTTGCTCCGGCGCCGGCACAGGCGTGGGCTTCCGGGTTGGCTTAACCGTGGCTCTTTCAGTTAACCCAGGTTTGGGCGTAGCCGGAACCTGCGTGATTCGTGCGGTCGGAGTGGCTGCCCGAGGGGTCACCATCGGTGTCGGAGTCGCCGTTACCGCGGCCGGTGGCTCGAACGGCGGAGTACAGGAGAGAGCAGAAATCAACACCATTATGACCGGCAATGCCCTGGTAACTAGAAAGTCCGGGCCAAACCTTCTGGGTGCCATTGTTCCTCCTTTGAACTATCCACAGGTCTTCAACGCCGGGAAGCTTGGTCGTCATTGGAAAATTGCAATATCGCCGGTACCACAGGCGGCCCTGCCTGTGGGACAATGGGTGGCACAGGCCTCCGTGCCTGTGAGAGACCCAACCCGGCATGGCCGTCACCAAGAACTGCGTTCCCAGGGCCGATATGGCTTCTCAATTTTTCAATCTTTCAATTCCTCATATGTTGGCCGCGTGTCCCCGCGGGCGCTCCTCGGGCACCGGCTCCATCGGAGGCTCCCTCAGGCACAGGTTAAGCTCCTTCAACTGGGCATCGGAAACGCACGAAGGCGCGTTCAGCAACATATCGGTGGCGCTTTGCGTCTTGGGAAAGGCGATCACTTCTCGGATATTGTTCTCCCCAGCCAGCAGCATCACCAGCCGGTCGATGCCCGGGGCAATGCCGCCATGGGGCGGCGCTCCGTAGGCAAAGGCCTCCAGCAGGTGCCCGAAGCGGTCCGCTATCTCGGCGTCGCTGTAGCCCAGTATCTTGAATATCTTTTCCTGGAGCGGCGCATGGTGAATCCTGATGCTGCCCGATGACAGTTCGTAACCGTTACAGACAACGTCATAGTGCCGGGAGCGCACCTTCTCCGGATGAGTGTCTATTAACGCTTCATCCTCCTCCCGCGGCGCGGTAAACGGATGGTGGACGGGCTGCCAGTGGTTCTCGTCCGGGTTCCATTCAAACATGGGGAAGTCAACCACAAAAAAGAATGCCAGGAGATTGGGATCGGTCAGCTTCAGCCGCCGGCCCATTTCGGCGCGCAGGGCATTGAGGCCGGTATTGACCGCTTCCGGCTTCCCGACCACGATCAGCAAAAGGTCGCCGGCTCTGGCTTTTGTTCTCTCCGCCATTTGCCTCAACTGGGAAGCGGTGAGATACCTGGTGATTGCCGACTTGACTCTTTCCGGGTCGAGCTTCTCATCCTGGCTGCTCAACTCCCCCGTCAGGGCGATAGTCAAAAGTCCGGGCGCGCCACAGGCCTTGGCATAGTCGGTAAGCTCCTGGAGCTGCTTGCGCGAATAGCCGGCGCAGCCGGGAACGGCGATTCCCTTCACCTTGCCGCCCTCCTTGAGGGCCGATTGGAACATGGCAAGCTCGGACCTGGCAAAAATGTCCGAAAGGTCGGCCAGTTCCAGCCCAAAGCGGATATCGGGCTTGTCCGACCCGTACCGTTCGATGACATCCTCATACCGCAGCCTCGGGAACGGCTTCAAAACGCGGAACTGCGGCGTGACGGTCTCCACCAGGGAGGTTAGCATTTCCTCCAGCAGCCCCAGGATATCCTCCTCATCGATAAAGCTCATTTCGAGGTCAAGCTGGGTAAACTCCGGCTGCCGGTCCGCCCGCAGGTCCTCGTCCCGGAAACAACGGGCTATCTGGTAGTATTTCTCGATTCCAGCAACCATCAGTATCTGCTTCAACTGCTGCGGCGATTGGGGAAGGGCATAGAAGCGGCCGGGGTGTAGGCGGCTGGGGACCAGGTAGTCCCGGGAGCCTTCCGGCGTGCTTTTCATCATCACCGGGGTCTCAACCTCGATGAATCCCTTCGAGTCCATGAAATCCCTCAGGAACTTCACCACCCGGTGCCGGAGTATCAGGTTGTTCTTCATCCGTTCCCGGCGTAAATCGAGGTACCGGTATTTCAACCGCAGCATTTCCTCGACCTCGACATCCTCGTTGACGTAAAACGGCGGCGTCCTGGAGGTATTCAGCACCTTCAGGCCCTGCGCCAGGACCTCGACCTGGCCGGTGGGCATCTTCGGGTTCTCGGTCCCGGCCGGACGGCGGATTACCTGTCCCTCTACCATGACTACATATTCATTTCGCAGGTCGTAGGCCACCTTGTGGGCCTCGCTGGAAGCCACTGGATTGAAGACCACCTGGACCAGCCCTGACCGGTCGCGGAGGTCGATGAAAATGACGCCCCCGTGGTCCCGCCGCCGGTGCACCCA
>CAZFEA010000221.1:0-6018 GCA_964518085.1 uncultured Dehalococcoidia bacterium | reverse complement strand
GGAGGCCCAGTCCACCTCCCCCTTTTGCGAAAGGGGGATACAGGGGGATTTTGCCCCTTTTTCAAAGGGGGGAGACGGCGACATTTTCAGAGCAAACACTCATGGGCTGCGCTCACAACTCATGAATGAAAACGTTGTCTCACAGGCGCGGAGGCCTGTGCCACCCCCTATTTTCTGGGGAACGGGAATACAATTCTCCCTGCTCATTCCAATTGTCCACTGCCCTATCCCGCAGTTCGTGTCTATTCGTCATATTCGTGTTTATTCGTGGTTTCTCGTTTTCATCAAAATTGAATGCAGAAGAGTACCGATATCGATTGAATTCTCAACTGCCCCGGTTATGGACTCGGGCGAGGGAGATTCCAGATAGGGAACAACCCCGAGCAAGGGGGCTTTTCCCCAGCGCCTGAGGGATTCCGGACCGAGGGACCCGGCCAGACCCGCTGCCGGAGCGGTATGGTTCACCACCACGCCGAGGACCGGTATTGCTTCCGTTCGGGCATAGTAGAGCGCCAGCAGGGTATGGTTGATCGTCCCCAGGCTGGCGCGGGCAACGATCAATAATGGCAGTCCCAGCATTTTGGCCAGGTCGGCCGTGGTCAGGTCTTTCCACAAGGGCGACAATATCCCTCCCGCCCCTTCGACGATCATGACCCGGTGGCGCGCAGCCAGCGCGGCATAGGCCGATCTTATTCGCTCCAGGTCGATCTCCACGCCTTCCCGCTCGGCGGCCAGAGCCGGCGTCAAAGCCTCTTTCAAGGAATACGGATTAATCAAGCTCATTTCGTCCGCGCAGCCGGCCATTTCTTTCAGGAAGACGGCATCCTGGGCCAGCAACCGGCCTCCATTTTCCCGGCAGCCGCTTTCCACGGGTTTCATGACGCCCACGTCTACGCCCCTGGCCTTCATCGCCGCGGCAATGCCGCCGGCCACCAGGGTCTTGCCTACGCCGGTGTCAGTGCCGGTGACGAAAAACGAGTTCATTGGGTTCATTGAGTTATTGGGTCCCTGGCACACGGCAGCGTGCCGCTACAGCCCGGTGATGCTCCTGATGGAGTCATAGGTAATCTGCAGCAAGTCGCCGAGCTCGTTTTCGGAAATGCTCAGCGGCGGCATCAAAACGATGACGTCGCCTAACGGTCTGATGATAAGCCCCCTGCGGCAGGCTTCACGGATCACCCTGATGCCGGTCTTTTCCTCGAAGGGATACGGCTCTTTTGTTTCCGGGTCCTTTACCAGCTCGATACCGACCATAAAGCCGAGCTGCCGGATATCCCCGACATGCTTCAGATTCCAGAACTCGTCGAGACCTTTCTTGAGCAACGCTATCTTGTCCTTGAGCCGTTCCAGGGTGTTCTCTCTGGCGAAGATGTCCAGATTGGCCAGGGCTGCGGCGCAGGCCAGGGGATTGGCAGTATAGGTATGGCCGTGGAAAAAGGTTAGCTTGTCCCGGTATTCGCCGCAAAAGGCGTCAAAGACCTGTGCTGTGGTCAAGGTGACCGCCAGTGGCAAATAGCCGCCGGTTATCCCTTTGGCGACGGTCATGAAATCCGGAGCAATTCCCTCCTGCTGGCAGGCAAAAAGGGTCCCCGTCCGGCCGAACCCGGTGGCCACCTCGTCGGCGATGAACAAAAGCCCGTACTTGGCAGCTATCTCCCTGACCCGGCTGGTGTAGCCGGGAGGATAAACGATCATACCGCCGGCCGCCTGTATCAGCGGCTCCATCACCACCGCCGCCGCAGTCTCATGGTTCCTGGAGATCGTCTCCTCCACGTCACCCAGGCAGGCCAGGCGGCACATGGGATATTCCTTCCCCAGGTAGCAACGATAGCAGTAGGCTGAAGGCGCCTGGACAGTGGAGAACAGCAGCGGCTTGTATATCTGGTGAAAGAGGTCGATACCGCCGACGCTGACCGAGCCGACAGTGTCGCCATGATAGCCATTGACCAAAGAGATAAAACCGGTTTTGGCCGGTTTCGGTCCAGGGCATTGCCTCCAGTACTGGAAGGCCATTTTGAGGGCGATTTCGACCGCAGTTGAGCCATTGTCGGAATAAAAGACCTTGTTGAGTCCCCTGGGGGAGAGCGCGGCCAACTTCCGGGCGAGGTCGATGGCCGGCGGGTGCGATAAGCCGAGGAACGTGGAATGGGCCATCCGCCCAAGCTGCGCGACTATAGCGTCGTCTATTTCTCGCCGCCGGTGGCCGTGGACGGTGACCCACAACGAAGAGACGCCGTCCAGGTAGCGGCGCCCTTCCACGTCGGTAAGATAGCTTCCTTCACCGGAAGCGATGATCAGGGGCTTTTCCTGGAGCCAGTCGCCCATCTGGGTAAAAGGATGCCAGATGAATTCCTTGTCCAGACGCGCCCAGTCTTGAGGGCTAAGTGACATTTCTTGAATCTTGAATCTTAAGTCTTTAATCTGCGCATCGCCGAGAGGGCAAAATCAAGATCTTCCCTGGTGTGGTCCGACATGATGGAAAACCGGAGACGGCTGGCGCCCCGCGGGACCGTCGGCGGACGCAGGGCGGAAACCAGAATTCCCTCCCCTAAAAGGCGCTGCGCCATCTCCATGGTCGGGCCCGGCTCTCCGATGACCACGGGAACAATCTGGGTCTCGCTCTGAAGGGTGCTAAATCCCAGAGACCTCAGCCCATCCCTGAAATAGGCGGCCCGGGACTGGAGCTTTTCAGGCAGACCGGGATTTTCTTCCACGATGTCCAGGGCCTCAAGGGCGGCGGCCACGCACGGCGGTGGCAGGGCGGTGCTGAAAATGAAGCTGCGCGAATGGTTTATCAGGTAGGCGACCAGGTCCCGGCTTCCGGCAATGAATCCTCCCAGGCTTCCCAGGGCCTTACTCAGGGTACCCATGATCACCGGCGCCTTGTCTTCAAGACGGAAATGGGCGGCCACGCCCCTTCCGCCCGGGCCGAAGGTCCCGGTGGCGTGGGCTTCATCGACCATCAAGATCGAATCATATTTGTCTGCCAGCTCTACCAGACGGGGCAGCGCCGCCAGGTCGCCATCCATGCTGAATATTCCATCAACCACGATAAGCCGGCGGGAGCGCGGCGAACCCGCCGCCGAGGCGCCGAGTTTGGCCTCAAGGGAAGCCAGGTCCCTGTGGGGATAGACTTCGATCCTGGCCCGGCTGAGACGGCAGCCGTCGATGATGCTGGCATGATTCAGTTCATCGCTGAAAACATAGTCGCCGGGACCCAGCAGGCAAGAAAGCGTGCCGACGTTGGCGGCGTAGCCACTGCTGAAAAGCAGGGCCGCCTCCTTCCCTTTGAAGGCGGCGAGGCGTTTCTCCAGTTCCTCGTGGAGCGACATGTTGCCGCACAGCAGACGGGAAGCCCCGCTGCCGCAGCCGTAGCTCCGCGCCCCACGGGCGGCCGCCTCCTTTACCCGGGGATGGGCAGCCAGCCCCAGGTAGTTATTGGATGACAGGTTCAAGACCCGCCGGCCTTCGATGTCTACCCACGGGCCCTGCCCAGTGGTCAGGACCCGGAGGGTCCTGGCCATGTGGTCCGAAGAAAGCGCTTCGAGCGAGGTCCGCAGAATATTATCGAGGATCATATTCCCAGATCAAAAATCAAAATGTAAAAGGCAAAAACATGGGACGTGAAACCACGAATGGACACGAATACTTGGAAGACAGAAGATAGAAGATACTCTTTCTAATCGTTACTATCCGTTCTTTGGCGTTCTCTGCAGTTAATTAAGAGCCATCGCGTTTTCGCCAACAGAGTAATCGTGTCTATTCGTGTTAATTCGTGTTCATTCGTGGTTTCACGTCGCCCTTTTTGCCGTCTTCTATCTTCTGTCTTCCGGCACGCGGCAGCGTGCCGCTACTGTCTTCTGTCTTCCGGCACGCGGCAGCGTGCCGCTACCCACTTCCCACATCCAGACGCACGTCGCCGGCCATGACCGTTTTCAGTTCGCCGCCGGGCGTTTCGATCTGCAAAGCCCCGTTCTGGTCAATGTCCCGGGCCGTTCCTTGCCATACCCCCCAGGGTGTTTCCGCCGTCGCCGGGCGGCCAAGCATGTTGGGCAAGGCCCGCCAGGCATCCAGCACGGGTGCGCTGCCCGCGGTAAGCAGCAGGTCGTGATAGTATTCCAGTCGCTCCAGCACACCGCAAAGAACATCGCTGCGGCTTACCCGGCGTCCCAGTTTCAAGCTCAAGGAGGTGGCGATGCCCTCCAGTGCAGTGGGAAAACTATCAATGTTGACGTTGATGCCGATGCCCAGGATAACGTGCCTGAGGGCATCCATCTCAGCCATCATTTCTCCCAGGATGCCGGCTATTTTCCTGCCTTCTACGAGCACATCGTTGGGCCACTTCAGCGTAATGCCCACTCCCAGCGCCCGAATAGTCTCGCCCACCGCCACTCCGGCCATCAACGGCAACACCACCGCCCGTTGCGGCTCTAAATCCGGCCTGAGGATAAGGGAAAACCACAGCCCGCCGCGGGGAGAAAAAAAGCTACGGCCCCGTCTTCCCCTGCCCTTTCCCTGTTCTTCGGCAATAACCAGCGCGCCATGCGGCTCGCCCCTCTGGGCAAGACTGCTGGCTACCGACTGGGTGGAATCGACCATGCCAAAATGGTGGAGCCGCCTGCCCAGGACACGGGTGCCCAGCCTGGCTTCCAGGGCGCAGGGCAATAGCAGGTCATTGCCATCCAGGAGGCGGTAACCCCTGTTGGGCATGGCTTCGATGCGGCAGCCATCGTTCCGCAGCGCCCGTACCTGTTTCCAGATAGAGGTGCGGGTTACGCCCAGTTCATGGCTTATTTCCTGACCGGAAACAAACCGGCCCGGGTTCGCTGTCAGTTGCCGCAGCAACAGGGTCTTCAGACCGACTTTGCCGCTGCGCGGGTTGTTAACCACTGGTGAGGACTCTGGTTGACATTCGCCAATTATACCCGCCGTGGTGGGATAATTCAAAGGGGGATTCTGAAGCAAGTTCAGAATGACAGGCAAGGCCGCATGGAGTAAAATAGGGCAGAATTTTTCAGGAAGGACCCCGAATGGTAGAAAGAATTTCCGAAAAGAAGCGGGGCACGGAACCCCAGGAGACGTTGTACGACTACGGCGTCAGGGCGCTGGCCGAGAAGATGCAGCAGAAGGCGGAGGGCAAGGTCATCATCAAGGGTAAGGAAATCAGCTACGAGCAAAACCGCCAGGGGGTGATCAAATATCTCCTTCACCGCAAGGACTGGGACCGCCACAGTGTCCCCGGCTGGCATGTTTTCATCAACCGGATCAAGGTCCATTCAGGCAAGCACGTGCACCAGGGCGGCCTGTCTATTTTTGTTCTGGACGGCAAGGGATATACCGTGGTCGACGGGGTGAGGTATGACTGGGAAGAGGGCGACCTGATTGTGTTGCCGGTCAAGCCGGGCGGTATCGAGCACCAGCATTTCAATGAAGACCCCAACAAGCCCGCCGAATGGCTGGCCTTCATCTATCACCATATGCTGGACGTGGTCAACATGGGCATCACCCAGAAGGAAGAGCACCCGGACTGGTCAAAACCCAAGGCGTAGCGGCGCTACGGCGGCCAAGAGCGCAGGGGCGACGCCAATTGCCGTTAACCTTTTACCATGGAAGTGGCCGAGACGGGGGTTACCGTTGAAGTGCAGCGCAGGAATCCCGGGGTCAAGAACTCCTGAACGGCTTCGACGTTATCGGCTTCCACTACGTACCAGATGGTGTGCTGAGGGTAAGCCCCGTATATGGCCTGCAGTTTAACGCCCTTGGCCTTGGCATTGTAAAGGACTTTGGAGCCACCGGCCTCCAGCGGGCACAGCTCCGGTGCGTGCACCTGGGTAATCATGAAAAGCATTTTCCCCTCCTCATGAAAAACTGAGACGCCTGGGCGCCACCCGAGCTGATTTATCAAACCCGACCAG
Organism: uncultured Dehalococcoidia bacterium; assembly: GCA_964518085.1. GTDB lineage: Bacteria > Chloroflexota > Dehalococcoidia > JACQUA01 > JACQUA01 > JACQUA01. The sequence goes on along the minus strand of CAZFEA010000221.1, from coordinate 103 downwards.
GGCTTGATGAATCAAGCCCCTGCGCAGCGTTAATTGATGCCTTTGTATTAGCCTGCGGGCGCCGTTTTCCGTTTACACCCGAGCGGCTTGAGGAACACATCGG
>CAZFEA010000220.1:0-6069 GCA_964518085.1 uncultured Dehalococcoidia bacterium | reverse complement strand
ATGGGAGAGGGTCAGAGCTTGCCCTGAGCGAAGCCGAAGGGGTGAGGGTGACCCCCTCACCTTAATCCTCTCCCGCCGGGGGAGAGGAGAGTGATGGCCGAGCGATTCAAGCGGCCATACCTTTAATCCTCTCCCGCCGGGGGAGAGGAAAACGGTGTCAACAATTTCGGCAAGGATTCATTTTTTGCTTTCCTGGAATACCAGGGCGGTGGCATAGGCTTCCATCGCCTCGCCGCTGCCGACGCAGCCTACCTTGTTGGCCGTCTTGGCTTTGACCGAGACCTGGCCGGGGTTAATGTCGAGGGCCTTGGCGATCTTGTTGCGCATGTCCTCGATGAATGGCAGGAGCTTGGGGCTTTCGGCCACAATGGTGGCATCGATATTGCCGATGTGCCAGCGGTTGCTGGCCAGTAGATTGATGGTCCGGCGCAACAGTATGAGGCTGGCGATATCCTTGTACTGGGGGTCGCCCGGAGGAAAATGCTTGCCGATATCTCCCTGGGCCGAGGCGCCCAGCAAGGCATCAATGATGGCATGGAGCAACACGTCTCCGTCACTGTGGCCGGCGAGACCGGTCTGGCACGGGACTTCCACGCCGCCCAGCATGAGGCGGCGGCCTTCTACTACGGGATGAATGTCGTAACCAATGCCGATGCGCATAGCAACAATTGTATAATTTTCCGGCAGCCATTGCTAGGCTGTTTTGTGTTTACCTGGCGCGCCGACAGCGCGCCATCCAGGTGCGGGCGAGCCGCTCCGCCGCTGCTGTCCCCCCCCGCCCAATGGCTCGCCCCTACAGGGATGTTGCCTGGCGCCTGACTCTTAAAATTGCTTCCGCAATTGCCAGGTCTTCGGGGGTGGTTATCTTGATGTTGAGATAGGACCCCATGTAGACCTTGACCGGGTGACCGAGCTTTTCCACCAGCGCGGCATCATCGGTCACATCCTCCGGGTTGGCCTGATGGGCTTTCTTGATAACTTCAGAGTCGAAAACCTGGGGCGTCTGAATTGACCACAGGCCGCTCCGGTCGATGGTTTCCAGCACTTGCCTGTCCGGGTCCGTCCTCTTGACGGTGTCGGTAACCGGCACGGCGGCAATAGCGGCGCCGGATGACTCGGCCGCGGCAATGCCGCGTTCGATAACGTCTGCGGTCAGGCAGGGCCGTGCCCCATCATGGATTGCCACCAGGTTGCAATCGCCGAGGTGACCCAGTCCCTCCAGTACGGAATCGCGGCGGCGAGGACCCCCCGGACAAACATTGCTTACTTTTTGCCAGCCGCCCTTCAGCACCATTTGCCTGCCGCGCGACAGGTTTTCTTTCGCCAGGACCAGGACTATTTCATCGATAGCGGCGCAGGATTGAAAGGTGTCAAGCACCCAGGCCAGGACGGGCCTTCCGGCAACGGCGGCGAATAGCTTGTCGGTTCCTCCCATGCGCTGGCTCGAACCGGCAGCTACAATGACGGCGCCGGCGCGCAATTTTAGTGCCCGTTTCTTAACTGGGCAAAAATCATTCGCCCGATGGCCGTTTGAAGCACACGGGTAATGGTTACCGTCACCTGCGAATTCAGGTACCGGCGTCCGCCTTCGACCACTACCATGGTGCCATCATCGAGAAATCCCACACCCTGGCCGGGTTCCTTGCCCTCCTGGGTAATGCGGATGTCCATTTCTTCCCCGGAAAGTACCACCGGCTTCAGGGCCAGGGCAAGCTCATTGATGTTGAGCGTCTTCACGCCCTGGAGTTCGGCTACCCGGTTCAGATTGAAATCGTTGGTAATTACGGCCGCATGTATCTGGCGGGCCAGGAGCACCAGTTTGGCATCGACGCCATCGGCGTCGGCAAAATCGGCATCGCTAATCTGGATAGGGACATCGGACTCTTTTTGCAGCTTGTTCAACATGTCCAGGCCGCGGCGTCCTCGTTTGCGGCGCTGGGGGTCGCTGGAGTCGGCTATATACTGCAACTCCTGCAGGACAAATTTGGGAATGATGAGCGGGCCGCGGATGACGCCGGTCTGACTTATGTCGGCGATACGCCCGTCGATAATGGCGCTGGTGTCCAGGATGAAGCGAGAGTCGGTATCCGCCCGGCCAACATTGCCCTTGCCCAACGAGGCTGCCGCCACGCCCATTCCCGATAAGACATCGCGGCCTCGCGCGGTGAGCGCCGAAATGGTCAGGTAGCTAAACAACAGCGCCACCGCCAGGGGAATGGTGCGGCCATAGATCCCCGGCAGAAGCGACAGGGGTAACGCCGCCAGACTGCCGGCCAGAAGGCCGATGAACAGGCCCAGGATGACGGCAATGACGGTACCATTTTGGTTGGGCCTGGCGGTGAGAAAAGGAGCTACGAATATACCTAAGAGTGCACCGGCGGCGGCCAGTCCCAGCGATACTGGCCCGGTGGCGGAAAAGGCCCCTTGAGCTTCGAGCGTCCCCCCAAGGAGCCAGCCGACAAGGGCAAAGACAATAGCTCCCAGGGCGCGGCTGGCAATTTGACTTGGCATTAATCAACCACCCTTTAAAGAATGAGTTTCTGAATCTCAAGCGTAGCATAGCGCTACTCAAATGTCAAAAAAAGGCCTCTTTCTGCGGACGTAGTCAGTAGTACTTGCGGCCCTGCCAATCGGTATCACAGGCGGCCCTGCCTATCGGTACCACAGGCGGCCCTGCCTGTGAGACAACGCGTTTCATCAATGTGTTATGAGCGCAGTTCATGGCTGTTTGTTATAATCATCGAAACATGACTCGAAAGAAACAGGCAATTGCCGGGCGCGCCGAACGAAGGTCCCGGGAAGGCAGGGATGCCAAAACTGTTGAGAGGCGCGGCGCCCTGGACATGATGGCCGAGTATGCCATCTATGGTATTGCGGCGCTGATTCCCCTGGCCGTCATCTCCACCCGGGAATTTCTTCTTTACGAGACCCCCAAGGTGGCCTTGCTGAACATCTTCACCTTGATCGCGCTGCTGTCATGGTTCAACAACATGGTCCGGACAGGGGTCGTGCGCTTCAGGCGGCCTCCATTTATGGTCCCCGTTCTGGCGTATCTGGCAGTTTATGTGCTGGCTACAGTCTTATCCCTTTCGCCCGTCTTGAGCATTTTTGGAATTGTCGACCGGAGCATGGGACTGATCATCATGGTCAACCTGGTCTTGCTCTATGTCCTTGTATTCAACATCCTGACCGGCCGGGAACAACAAATAAGATGCTTGAAGGCATTCGTTTGGGGATCAACCGTCGTCGCCTTGCTGGGCGTGCTGCAGTACTTCGGTGTGAATCCCTTTGACTTCTTGACCTACCTGAAGGGCCAGCGCGTCGGCTCGACCCTGGGCAATGCCGATTACGGCACGCCGGTAATCGTGCTGGCCCTTCCTCTGGCGGTTGCTTTTTTGCTCAGGAAGCGCTACCTGTATGCCCTGTCCTCGGTCCTGCTGTTATTGATGCTGCTGTTCTCTTTGCCTATCCCCAAATTGACCGGTGAATGGGTGATGAACATCCGGATGGACGGCGAAGCTATTACGCATGGTAGCAGGGAAGCCGATGCCAGGCCGGGCATTGCCGGGGTGGCCACTACGGTGGCAACTGTCGCTGTAGAAAGGGTTGAAGTCAGGAAGGGACTGTGGGAAGCAGGACTGATGGCGGCCCGGGACTATCCTGTCCTGGGGACGGGGCCTAACACCTACCGCGATGTCTTCACCGTGTATGAACCTCTTTACTATGTAAGATACATGCCGACCTTCCGTGAGGACAAGGCACACAATGAGTACATCGAGGTTGCCCAGTCCACCGGACTGGCGGGGCTGGCGGCATACTTGTGGATGATGGGAACTGTTTTGCTATTTCTGTTACTCTGGCTGGTGAGAAACCGCAAGTCCCCGGACAGGTTTATTGTTGCTGCCGTCGCCGCTGGCGCCGGCGGCTACCTGGCCTATACTTTCCTGCTGTTTCATACCATTGCCGCTTACGCGGTCCTCTGGATGTTGCTCGGGGTTGTCGTGGGGCTTTGCCGCGGGTCCGGAAAAGAACGAGTCGTGATCCTTAAGAGGCTTCCAACATTGATGCCCTATGCGGCGCTATTGTCGTTGATTATTGTTATACTGGTTGGTTCGGTAGCAATGCGGCCTGTTTGGGCCGACCTGGCCCTGGCGAGGGCCCGGACTATCAACGTTACCGATGAGCGAAGCGGGCGTGTGGCCGTGGAGTGGTACCGGAAGGCAGCCGATTGGCATCCTTTTGAGTATTCGTATTTGAGGAATGCCGCGCATGCCCTTTCCAACCTTGGAGCCAGTCTCAAGAAAACGCCGGTGACCGATCCCCTGTTCCAGGAGGCTTTCTACTACATTGATCGCGCCCAGAGGCAGGAACCTCGAAACGCCACGGTATATTACAACCGGGCGCTGGTGTCCCAGCGTTCCGGAAGGAGCGACGAAGAGGTAATTGCCGATTTGAACAAAGCCATCGAGCTGTACCCGTATTACATCGCCGCTTATAGCATGCTGGGAGATGTGGAACGGGGCCGGAAGGATTTTGAAAAGGCCATTGTGTTCCGGCAAAAAGCCCTGGAAATCACTCCCAACGATGACGCCCTGCTGGTTGAGGCCGGCTATGATTACCTGCAGGCGGAGAAATTTTCCGAAGCTATCGAGCTATTGGAAAAGGGGATCAGCGCCGGCAACGGGAGCGCCCGGACGCGCTTCTTACTGGGCGGGGCCTACGAGCTAAGCGGGAACAAGCCCGGGGCCCGGGAGGCCTATGGAGAGGCGCTCAAGGTAGACGCCAATCATGTCCGGGCAAGGGAAGGGTTGCAGCGGGTCGGTCGGTAGCGGCACGGTGCGGGTGCTCCAGTCGAACAGTCAAGCAGTCAAACAGTCGAACAGTTCGGCTCGCTCGCCCCGTAGCAGCACGCTGGGCGTGCCGGAGGGGAGAGGCTGAGCGGGGATAGCCGACACCTGCCTGTTACCTGTCACCTGTCTGCTATGCTATATCCCTTCGCCCCGGTCTAGGTTTTCTTTCGCTCTTATCCTGCCCCAGTCCACATTGTCCCATGCCCTCTCGTGGTAGTAATAGAGGATGAGACGGATGCCATGGAAAATAATGGTAATCAGCGATGTTTTTTCCCAGCTACGGGTAATGGCCCAGGAGATGCCTCCCAGGATGAGGATGCCGATGACACGCCAGAGGAGGGATTTTGCCCAGGAGCGACTTTTGGTTTCTCCGGTATAGGCACAGTTTCTGGGTTTGGTCTGGCTTTTTATGGCGATGCTCATTTGGAAATTCCCTGGCTGAGTTATGGGTGCGGTAGTAGGCGACTATTCCGATAGAAATACTAGAGAATGGCCAAAATAGTAGCACGATGGAAGATTCTTGTCAAGGCTATTGACATAGAACAAATGTTCTGATAGACTTCTGTCATTGCGAGGAGCGCCACGACTTGCCGGGGCCGACGAAGCAATCTCGTGAAGGATCACTCAACAGGTACGACAGGCTTTCCAGCCTGTCGCCGTTCATGAAGGTAATGCCTTCACGGGATTGCTTTGTCCGCCTCAGGCGGACTCGCAATGACGGTACTTTTATGGAAATAGCCTGTTTTTATCTACCTGATTTTCCCCTTCAAGTAGAATGGGAACGTCTCCCGGTACTGCGGGATAGGGAGGTTATCGTGGTGTTCTCTCCGGCGCCGGCAAAGCAGGAGGTGCTGGACTTCACCCCGGGCATGAGGGGTGTGCAGGTTGGGATGCCCCTCCAGGAAGCCCTTTCCCATAGTAAGGGCGCGGTGCTGGTGGAGGCGGACATGCCCCGCTATTTCGAGGCCTTCGAATGTGTCTTGAAAGCCCTGGAGCAGTGCGGTCCGGCAATTGAAGCCGCCGAACTGGGTTGCGCTTATATGGACCTGACCGGGTTAGAAAAGTTATATGGGGGTAGGGAGGGGTTGAAGAGGGCTTTAGTTGAATCCATTCCTCCTCCTTTTATTGCCCGGGTGGGGATAGCGCGAGGAAAATTCCCCGCCCGGGCCATTCTGGAAGTGAGAGGTAAGAAGTGGGAAGTGGGATCCGTAGCGGCACG
>CAZFEA010000219.1:0-6096 GCA_964518085.1 uncultured Dehalococcoidia bacterium | reverse complement strand
GGGCGTGAACGGGCCGATGATGATGCCGGCGATGGTGTAGCCCAGGATGATTGGCTGGCGAAGTCGATGGAAAATGAGCAGTACTGCGCCGGCTATGGTCATCACAACGGCCAGGTCACGCAGAATATCGAATGCTTCTCTCGGTGGCATTTCAGGTCTCTTCGCTTCGAGTCCGGCAGTGAGACTGGTCCTTCGGGGCCGGCCCAAACAGGATGGTTCCCTCCCCAAAATTATACCCGAACAGGTATGGCCGCTGCCATTCAAACGAAGCAGCGCCCGAAAGCACCATCCACTATAAGGCCGTGACTCACAGGCAGGGCCGCCTGTGGTACCGTTTTCTGACGGCTAAAGAGCCTTTTCGAACACTCCGGTTAGCCCGGCGGACCTGATGCGCTCGTGGGCTACCTTCGGGTCGGGGCTGTACGTGCCCAGGGACTTCATGCGTTCGAAGTAGGTCCCGTGGGCGAAGGCGTAGCCTTCATTCAGGCCACCCGGCGTGTCCATCATTTCGCCGGTGAAGGCGATAAAATCGCCTATGGCGGTGGTGCGGGGCAGGACCAGAGGCTTCATCCCCAGGGCGTTGCGCACGGCGTTATGCCCGGCCAGGGCGCCGGTGACCAGACACTCGGCAATGCCGGTACCCGGGCCGGCCTTTTCGCCTCCCAGGTACACATTGGAAAGGCCCCTGGTCAGCAGCGAATCATCCCGCGGGGTCATGGAGACCTTGTTGACGTTGTTGTATAAACCCCCGCCCAGTGGGTCTTCGATGATGGCGTCTTCCAGCCCCGGCACGGTGCGCAGGTCCCTCAGGGTCAGGAAACCGATGCCGACGCACTTCGCCGAAAGGCCGATATCCACCAGGTTGAGGAACTCCATCTGCCGGCGGCTGCGGATGCCGCCGATGCTCTGCTGCTTGGAATAGTCGATGATCTGCTTGGGAAGGGGGATGCTCACCGCGCCCTGGCGTTCCAGTTGCTCTTTCAATTCCGGGGCCAGGCTCTCCTTGTGCACGGTAATCGCCGCCCCCATCACCCCCGGCGTGCCGTCTGGGCGGTGACGCATCAGCTCCGGGGCGCCGGCCCGGGTGGCAATGCTGACACGGTCGCCGAAGGTCATGCAGCGGTAGGTGGCGCACATGACACAGCCCTTGCCCCATTTTTTGCACACGGCGACACCGCCGAAGGTACCGGTGCAGTCCACGAACACCTCACCGGGGTAGCGGCTCCGGTCACCGGCGATCACCGCCTTCATGGTGTTGCCTTCCATCTCCACCCGGGTCACCCTGGTGCACATCTTGAGGGTGACGCCCGCCTTCTCAACAGCCCGCCGCACCGTGGGTTCGGCAATAGCCGTGTTATAGATGTAGCCATGGAGCTCATCGACGATATTGCCCCGGTGCAGGATGATCGATTCCAGGGCCTCGAAAACATCGCCTCCGCCCATGGCCCTGGCCTCCTCGGCGGCAACCAGCTTACCGTTGAAATTCATGCGCCCGGCACGGATGCCGGCGGCCAGAAGGAGGTCGGTCCTTTCGATCAGCAGGACATCGCCACCCGCTTTGGCCGCAGCAATGGCAGCGGCGCAGCCGGAAAATCCACCACCGACAATAACGATCTTTGGTCTGGCCATCAGAGCCCTCCCCAAAAATAATAAAGGGCGCCGTACCGCCCGTAGCCGCGGGCCGGCGGCCCGCGACTACGGTTTGAATCAGTTCACCAGCCTCTGTCCCAGAAGGTCTTTGAGTCCCTGCTGCTGAATTCGCCTGTGAATTGGTCCCGGCTCGGTGCTGTAGAGCCCCAGCTTCTTGATCCTCTCGAATCCCTCCAGGTGGCCCATGGAATGTCCGGTGCTCAAGCCGCCGGGGGTGTCTATGGCTTTACCTATGGTGGCGATGAAGTCGCCCAGGGCCGTGGAGAGAGGCAAGGTGACCAGGTCCTGCCCCAGGGCGGCGCGGACGGCATTATGTCCCGCCAGGGCGCCGGTGGCGATACATTCGGCGATGCCACCCTGCCCCGACTTTTCCCCGCCCTCGAACAGGTTGGCAAAGCCCCTTACCTGCATGGTGTTGTCCCGGGGCGAAGTGGCCGTGTGGTTGACAAAATTGAAGATAGCGCCACCCATGGGGTGTTCTATCAGGACATTCTCGAAACCGGGTATCTTGCGCCAGTCTTCAAGGTTGAAGTAGCCAATGGCCGGCAACTTTACCACGATACCGGTGTTGACCAGGTTCAAGTGCTCGATCTGGTGTTTGCCGCGAATCCCGGGAAAGTTTTTAGTTTCCTTGGAATAGTCGATCATCTCCTGGGGCAGCCGGATGCTGAAGGCGCCTTCCTTTTCGATCCGCTGCTGCAGTTCAGGGCTGAGCGACTGCTTGAACACGGTGATGGACGGGCTCAGACGGCCGGGTGTACCATCGGGTCGGGTGTGGGGTATTTCCGGGGCGCCGGCCTTAGTGGCGATGCTCAACCTGTTTCCGAATACCGGGCAACGGTGAATACACATCACGCAGCCCTTGCCATAGCGGGTGCAAATATCGATACCCCCGGCGCTGCCGCTGCAGTCCAGAAAGATATCGCCCGATATTTTCTCTTTGTTGCCTATCTTGACCGCGGTGACGGCGCTGCCGGCCTTTTCGACACCGGTCACCCTGGCGGTGAGGCGGAAGTTGACCCCGGCTTTTTCCAGGGCCTGGCGCATGGCCTTGTCCAGCTTGCCGACATGGTAGATATAGACGTTTTCCTCATCGACGATATTCGCCCGGTGCAGGACGATCCCCTCCAGGGCTTCGAATATCTCACCGAAACCCATGGCCTTGCCTTCCTCGGCGGCCACGTACTTGCCGTTGTAGTTCATCCTGCCGGCCCGCAAGCCGGCCCCGCCGAGCATATCGGTCCTTTCCAATAGCCGGACACTGGCGCCGGCTTTGGCGGCGGCGACGGCCGCGGCGCAGCCGGCAAAACCACCGCCGACGATGACGATTTCAGGTTTCTTTGACATTCGGACCTCCTAAAGTATCAAGTGACAAGCGTAGCCGCGGGCCGGTGGCCCGCACTTGCATTTCCGGTGATGCGAATAATTCCCCGGGATATGATGGGCAAAAAAACCGTTTGCGCTGGATCATTCAATTTTGGTCAATTTGAGGGCGGGCCAGCGGCCCGCGGCTACGCCAATATGTTGCCGAATTTCTTTTTGACGCTTTCCGCCAGTTCATGGCTGATCTTGATTTCCTGGGGAAACTCGTTTATCCATTCAAAGGGCTTGCAGGCATCGATGATCGCCCGGGAATTGAAAAAGACCCTGGCCGGCTTTCTCGCCATCGGGTCCAGGGCGTTGCTGCGCGCCCGCCGTATTATGTCGATATCCTTTTCGGGATCCGAACGCGTGCACATGGCCCACAGGACTTCCTGCGTATTGGTCGGATCGATATCTTCGTCCACTACTATGACATACCTTCCGGTAGCCCCGGAAAGCATGCTCTGGCATAGCAGGGCGGCGGCCTGCTTGGCATGCCCGGCATATCTCTGCCTGATGCTGACCACCATCCACTGCTGCCCGCCGACATCGCTCAGCCAGACACCTTTCACATCCGGGATGCCGTTGTCCACCAGCTCGTTGTAAAGCATAGCGCTTCTCATGGTATTAATAGAATAGCAGAAATCGCTTATGCCCTTGTCCGGGGGCGCTCCCAGGATGATGGGGTTGTTCCGGTAGTATACCCGTTCCACTTCGATTATCTTCTCCGGGATGCGTCCACTGGCATAGTAGCCCGTCCATTCGCCGAAGGGACCCTCTTCCATCAGCTTATCGGGAGGGCACCAGCCGGCCAGGACTATCTCGGCGCTGGCAGGTATCGGCAGCCCGGTGACCTCCTCGGTGATCACCTCCACCGGGGTCTCCACCAGGGCGCCGGCGTAATGGTACTCAGAGGTGGTCTCATGGGGTATTTCGCAACCGGACAGGGCGAAAAGCAGGGGATGGTGCCCGACGGAGACGGCTACCGGGCAGGGTTTTCCGGCGGCATGGTACTTCTCGTAGTCCAGCCGGCCATGTTTGCCCGGGGCGCTGTGGAAGCCGCAGGTGTTCTTGTTGTGCGCCGCTACCCGATAACATCCAAGGTTGACCCGTCCCGAATCGGGGTCACGGGTGATCACCGCGTGCCCGGTGCCGATGTACCTTCCATAATCATCCTCGTGCCACTTGGGCACCGGGAACTTGAACATGTCCACTTCCGCCCCACGCTGTACGTTTTCCATCACCGGGCCGGTCTTGACCGTTTTGGGCGGGAATGCGTTTTCATTCTTGTCGGCATGTTTCAGCTTCTTGGCCAGGGCATGCAGGAACTCGAAGTTAGACCGGGATGGAGGCATGTTCAGTACCAGGCTCATCTTATGGGCGTTGTTCACCACGCCGGAAACGACGCGGTATCCGGGTGGGTAGCCCTTGATGCTGTCAAAAACCAGGGTCCGGGGCGCCGGTTTCCTGGCGTTGAGGGCGACAATGGCGCCGATTTCCAGGTCCCAATCAGCGCCCTCGACCACGGTCACTTCGCCCTGCCTTTCTACTTCGGCCAGCCAGTCTCGCAAGTCAATTTTCAAGATTTTCTCCTGTCCAATACTTCCCTCTCCCTTGACGGGAGAGGGTCTCACCTTAATCCTCTCCCGCAGGGGGAGAGGAGACCAACACACAGGTTCGCCCCTACATGCTCAGTGGTGAGAGGAACTCAATAACCCAATAACTCAATAACTCGCCAATGCCCCCGGCGCCCACTCGCTCTTTACCGCCCCTTCAGGACATACCAGCATGCAGAGGTTGCACTTCTGGCACAGCTTCTGGTCGATTACCGCCACCCCGTCGACCACCCGGATGGCCTGCCGTCCGCTGATTTCACAGGGCGCCAGGCAGCGGCCGCAGCCGTTGCATTTATCTTCCAGCACGGTCATCGTCCTCGGCTGGGAACGGGAAACGCCGGGATTGGAATACACCTGCCCTACACCATATCTCTTGTTGGTAACGCCGACGAACTCCTGGATGCTCTTGTAGCCCTGGCGCTCCATGAATTGCTCCAGGCCCTTGACCAGGTCCCGTACCAGTCGCAGTCCGTAGGCGATGGCGGCGCTGCCGACCTGGACGGTGCTGGCCCCCAGCATCATGTATTCCACAGCGTTGTGCCAGTCGGCGACTCCGCCAATAGCCGATATCGGGATATCAACCGTGGAATCCACCAGGGCGACCGCCGCCAGTCCCAGCGGGCGGATGCCCGGCCCGGTGACGATTTCGACCATACCGCGTGTCCGGCCATAGCTGTCAACAAAGGTGCTGATAGGGGCGCCGGTTTCGACGTCGACGCCGACCACCCCGGGCATGCTGTTGGTGACGGAAATGGCATCGGCGCCGGCCTCGGCGCAGGCTTTGGCCCAGTCGCGCATTTCCTGGGGGATCAGCAAGGCGTTGAGCTTGACCATTAACGGAATGTGGACCTTTTCCTTGATGGCCCGGATGAGGCTCTTGGTCGCCTCCAGGTCGCGATGAAAACCGAGGTGCATGCCGGCGCCGGGAAGAATGGCATAAGACGGATTGACTTCGAGTATGTCGGCGCCGCCGCGTTCCGCGGCTCGGGCGCCATTGACCCAGTATTCGACATCCCGGGTGCCGACGATGTTGACGATGATCGGCAACCCGCTCTCCTTGGACTTGCGGGTTACCAGTTCCACGCGCTCGGCCGGGCAGGGGTCCTGGACCTTCAGCCCAGTCTTTTGATGGGTGCTCTGGAAAGACCAGAAGGCCGGCGCCTTATCGATAAACGGCACGCCGCTGGGGACGCGGTACATGGGGAGGGGATAATCCCCGCCGGGCTCGACATCGCACATGATCTCGGCGGTCCAGGTGACGGCGCCGGCCCATCCGGCCTTCAGCGCCCGGGGGAGGGCTTCGACCCTGGCCGCCGGCGAAGACGACAGCAGGAAAGGATGTTTGAGTTTGACGCCGCAAAATTCAATGCCCAGGTCCACAGCCATTGGGTTCTCCTTGCTTCGAAAATGTCGCCCTCTCCCCCTTTGAAAAAGGGCAAATCCCCCTGTATCCCCCTTTTGCGAAAGG
>CAZFEA010000218.1:0-6110 GCA_964518085.1 uncultured Dehalococcoidia bacterium | reverse complement strand
CAAAGGGAATTTCATGACAGGGTTTGATTACCAGGTCTATGACCCCCGGCGCCGGTGCTGGCATTATCACCGGGCGGACAATAATCCGTTAATCGAGGAAAGCGGCAGCCATTACCTTCCCGGCGTGCCGGTGCGTAATCCCCCCGGCTGGCGGTGTCCGTGTCCCAGGGGCGACACCTATCCCCCTGGCTGTCGCAACTGCCATGATTACAACCGTCCGGTCACTGACCCGGCAGAGTTCGATGGGCTGAACGCGGTAGCTGAAGCAGAGCGACTTGTCAGGGAAGGCTATCGCAATTGATTAACAAGCTGGCGGCGGCAGTACGGGACCTGCCAGACCCGTACAAGCCTGAGTATTTCACCCACCTTGAAGTTTTTGTCGTCAGGCCGACGGCTGTAGACCCCTATCCGTGCTTGCTGGTGTCAATTCGGAATGGACACAAGAAGCTATTCTTCCGCGTCGTGGACCTGTCAGCCTACGATGGAGCCTTCCGGCTGTCTCCCGCGTCACGGAAGCGCCTTAGGAAGGGCCTGGCCCTGGCGCGGCGCCAGGCTGCCGCGTTGATTGAGGCCCGGCGCCTGGACTATGGCCGCTTGCCAGATATGACTTAACATAAAATGGCCGCACTAAAATGGTTATGGTCGGTGCTTTCGTATCTGGACGGCGCTTTACCCTTAACATAACGTGATTTTTGGGGTAGTTTTGAGGGATGCTAACAAAAAAAGTTAGCATGGGCTAATTTATCACCGGGGTATACAGCTTCAAGGAATCCTCGAACTTCATGCTTTTGGTGTATAGCTCGACCATCTGAATGGATTCCCAACGGCCCAGGCGCATGATGTGCAGGCTATCAATTCCTCTCTTGGCCAGGATGCTGGCAAAGGTCCGGCGAAAGGTATGGGCGGTGAAGTTCAGGCCGGTCTTTTCTTTGAGGCGTAGCAGCATCTTGGCAATGCCGCGGGGCGCCAGGTCCCAGATTGTGCCATTGGCCAGGTAGGTTGACAGCCATTCTTCAAGCAGGGCGGCAGTCCGGGCGCCGAAGGGGGCCAATCCTTCCTTGTTGCCTTTGACCCACACTTTGACCAGGCGGCGGGTCCAGTCGATGTTATCCGGGGCAATTCGGGCCAGTTCACTGAGTCTTAAGCCGCTATCGGCAAAGAGGGAGATTATAGCCCGGTCTCTGAGGCATTCGGCCTGAGCAATCAGGTAATCGAGCTGGTCAGAAGTCAGGCTCGGCAGAATCTTTTTGCCTACGCGGGGAGAGTCGATTAGCAGCATGGGGTTTTCCCAGGCATTGAGTCCCAGGCCGGACCGGGGAGAATAAAGCCAGTTGTAGAAGGCGCGCAAGGCCCGGAAATAGGCGTGCCTGCCGCCATCGGTGCAGGATAAGGCGTCCAGGAAATGCTTTATGTCATGACCGGTAACTCCTGAACCTACTACCGGCGTGGCCAGCCTGAGATAGCCCCGGTAGAATTCCAGAGTTCTGGCCGATGTCCCGGACCTGCGTGAACAAATGAAGGCGTTCACAGGTTGCCGTAGATTGTGAACACCGGTATCCGGTCTTTGGGACGTTTTCCGGCTTTTCGCCAGAGGCGGCGAAAGTTTCGCAGTGTTTGTATGGCGGGGGCGGATGGGAGTCGAACCCACCCCCCGGCGCGCAGGCGCCAGGGCAACGGATTTGAAGTCCGCGGAGCCCACCGGAGCCCCTCCACCCCCAGGCATAATTCTAGCATACGGGACGCCGAATTAGAATTTGAACAAAAATGCATAGGGTACTATAATGGGTTGCCGAACTAATATAAGGGCAATAACTCATGCAACGGAAACGATGTATCACGGGCGGGGACGCCTGTGGTACCGGTATTTTTCGGAGCAGTTCACGTCCTAGTCTCTAATGCATGAAATAGGCATAATCCAAAACATACTTGCCACGGTGCTGGAAAGGGCCAGGGCGGCCAAGGCCAGCCGGATCGTCCGCATCAACCTCGCCATAGGAGAATATTCAGGCCTTACCCACGAGTCAATTTCCCTCTATTTCGATTCCTTTAGTGAAAGGAGCATTGCCGCCCGCGCCGTTTTGAGCATCCGGCACGTTCCGGCGCGAATGGTCTGCAATGCCTGCGGCAGAATCTATGCCGCCTCCCATCCTTCGTGGCGGTGTCCTGCCTGCCGGAGCGTTGCCGGGGAGCTGATCTCGGGACATGAGTGTGTCGTGGAAGGTATCGAAATAGAGTAGTCAGTAGTCAGTAGTTAAAGGCGCCAGCAATCCGGGTGCCGAGCCGAAAGTCATCCTCGCTTTGAATGCCACCATCATAACCCCCAATCCCCGCAGCGACCTCCGTTCTATTATTGAAAAGACCAGCGGTCAGAAAGTTTCGCGCTGCTACCAGTGCGGGAAATGCACCGCAGGTTGCCCCACGGCTTATGCCATGGACCTGACGCCGCGGCAGGTGCTGCGGGCGGTGCAGTTGGGCCTCAAGGATGAGTTGATGGGCAGCAGGTCATACTGGATGTGCGTTTTCTGCCAGACCTGCACGGCGCGCTGTCCGCAGCAAATAGACATTGCCCGGGTCATGGAATCCCTTCGGGTATTATCGTTCGCCGAAGGCAGGGCGCCCGGGGACAAAGAAATCGGGCTTTTCCACCGCCATTTCATGGGCCTGGTGGAACGGTTCGGGAAGGTATGGGAAACCGGGCTGGGAGGAATTTACAACCTGACCAGCGGGCACCCTTTTGCCAACCTCGACCTGTTGCCGCGAATGCTGTCCCGCGGGAAGCTGCCTCTGATTCCGCATAAGACCGGGAACCCCGGGGAAATCCGGAAAATATTCGAGCGGGTCGCTGAACTGGAGCGCGGGGTCAGGGACGACCCTGCGTACCGGAGTGACAAAACCAGATCGGAACACGGGGTCAGGGAGGGGAAAGCCTGATGGCAGCACTTAGCTACCTTTACTATCCCGGGTGCACCGCCAAGACGACTTCCAGGGAGTTCGAGGTTTCGACCCTGAAGGTATGTGAGAAGCTGGGCATAGAACTCTCCGAAATCGACGATTGGAACTGCTGCGGCGCCTCGTCGGCCCATACCATCAGCCCGCTTCTGGGAATGGCCCTCCCGGCCCGCGACCTCCAGCGCGCCGAATCGGTTGGGAAACCGGTAGTTACCGGGTGCGCCATGTGCTGGCACCGTTTGAAGTACGCCGTGCATGAGCTCAGCGACAGAGCAACCCTGGCCCGGGTGAACCACGTCCTGGGCCAGGAATTCCGCAACACGGTGAAGGTGGAGCACTTCCTTCAGGTCCTCGGTCCCGGCCGGCCGGCGCTCAGTTTGAAGAAGGAACTCAAGGGACTGAAGGCGGCGTGCTACTATGGCTGCGTCCTGGTGCGGCCGAAGAAGATTATGCAGATGGACGACGAGGATAACCCACAGTTGATGGATAACATTGTCCGGTCACTGGGAGCGGATACAGTCGACTGGGATTTCAAGACCGCCTGCTGCGGGGCCAGCCTGCCGCTGGCGCACCCGGATATCGTGGTCAACCTTTCGCACAAGATTCTTAAACAGGCCCAGGACCGGGGGGCTGAGTGCGTGGTGGTGGCCTGCCCCATGTGCCACAGCAATCTCGATACCCGCCAGAAAGCCATGAAGGCCGCCCATCCCGAGTTCAAAGAAATCCCGGTTTATTACTTCACCGAGCTGATGGGGCTGGCCCTGGGATTCGCCCCCGAGGAAATGCTCATCGATAAGCATCTTACCGATGGATTTTCGCTACTAAGGACAAAAGGACTCGTATGAGGCTTGATAATGTCAGCGGGCGGTATTTTTCGAGCAGTTTCTGCATGATCTAGTCTCTTCAAGGAAGATAATGCCCAGGATCGGAGTTTTCGTTTGCCACTGCGGCACCAACATTGCGGGGGTGGTAAAAATCCCCGAGGTGATGGAAGCCGTGAAAGACCTCCCCGGCGTGGTTTTCGTCGGTGATAACAAGTATTCCTGCAGTGAGCCGGGGCAGGCGGCCATACGGCAGGCGATCATTGAGAATAACCTCGACAGGGTGGTCATCAGCGCCTGCTCGCCGCGGATGCACGAGCAGACCTTCCGCCGCACTGTGGCCGGCGCCGAGTTAAACCCGTATCTGATGGAGATAGCCAATATCCGGGAACACTGCTCCTGGGTGCACAGCAACGACAAGGAAGCGGCTACGGATAAGTCTGTCGACCTCATCAAGATGGCCGTGGCCAAGGTGTCGCTGCACCAGGAGCTTTTCCGCAAACGGATCGGGCTGGAGAAGAAGGCGCTGGTTATCGGCGGCGGCATCGCCGGGGTCCAGGCCGCCCTGGATATCGCCAACGCTGGTTACCCGGTCATCCTGGTCGAGCGCGAGCAGACCATCGGCGGCCGGATGGCCCAACTGGACAAGACCTTCCCCACCCTCGACTGCTCCGCCTGTATTCTTTCTCCCAAGATGGTCGACGTTGCCCAGCACCCGAACATAAAGCTGATGAACTACTCGGAGGTGGAAAAAGTGCAGGGATATGTGGGGAACTTCACGGTGCAAATCAGGCAAAAGGCCAAGTACGTTGACTACGTGAAATGCACCGGTTGCGGCGTGTGCTGGCAGAAGTGCCCGGAAAAGGTCACCTCTTGCTTCGAGGCCGAAAGCGGGAGCCGCACTTCCATCTATATTGATTTCCCGCAGGCGGTGCCCCCGAAGCCGGTGATCGACAGGGCAACCTGCCGTTACTTCAAGTACCTGGATTTCGTCGAACGGAAACTCGAGGGAAAGAAGCCGCCGCCCTGCCGCATCTGCGAGAAGCTCTGTCCGCCCCAGGCCATCGCCTGGGACCAGAAAGACGAGATAGTGACGGAGAAAGTCGGCGCCATCGTGGTGGCCACCGGCTTCAAGACCTTCGATCACTCCGTCTACGGCGAGTACGGCGGCGGCCGTTTCCCGGATGTCATCACCGGGCTTCAACTTGAGCGGTTGATGAACGCCGCCGGGCCTACCCTGGGTGAAGTGAAGAGGCCGTCGGACGGCGCCCATCCCAAGAGCGTGGTATTCATAAGCTGTGTCGGCTCCCGTGACGAAAGCAAAGGCCGGCCTTATTGCAGCAAGATCTGCTGCATGTACATCGCCAAGCAGGCTATCATGCTCAAGGAGCATGACCCCGAGGTCCAGTCCTATGTGTTCTATATTGATATCCGGGCTGGCGGCAAGGACTTCGACGAGTTTGTGCGCCGCGCCCAGGAAGAGTATGGCGCCCTGTATATCAGGGGGCGCGTCGCCAAAATCTACCAGGACGGCAAGAAGTTGATGGTCTGCGGCGAGGACTCGCTCATCGGGCGCCCGGTGGAGATTGCCGCCGACATGGTGGTCCTGGCTACCGGGGTGGAGCCGAGCCCGGGAGCGGCGGAGCTTGCCCAGACCCTCAACACCAGCTATGATAGCTACGGATTCATGGTCGAGGCCCATCCCAAGCTGAGGCCGGTGGAGACCAACACCGACGGCATATTTGTCGCCGGCGCCTGCGTCGGTCCCAGGGATATTCCCGAGTCGGTGGCCCACGGCGGCGCCGCCGGCGCCAAGGTTATCGGTCTCCTGAGCCAGGATACCATCACCACCGAACCCTTGACCGCCACCATAGACGCTTCTCGTTGCAGCGGGTGCCTGCTTTGCGTCCAGGTGTGTCCTTTCAAGGCCATTGACATGGTGCCCATGGGCGGAAAGGATATTGCCGTGGTCAATGAGGGGCTGTGCAAGGGCTGCGGCCTTTGTGTGGCCGCCTGCCGGTCTACGGCCCCCAGCCTCAGGGGCTTTACCGACGCCCAAATACTTTCGGAGATTACCGCGCTGTGTCCATAGAAACATTTGAGCCGAAGATAATCGGCCTGCTGTGCAACTGGTGTAGCTACGCCGGGGCCGACATGGCCGGCACCAGCCGCATGACCTATTCGCCCAGTATCAGGATCATCCGGCTTCCTTGCTCGGGGCGGGTCAACCCGATGCTGATCCTGAAGGGCTTCCAGCAGGGGGCGGACGGGGTCCTGGTGGCGGGTTGCCACCCGGGCGACTGCCATTACAGCAACGGCAACTACAAGGCCCGACGGCGC
>CAZFEA010000217.1:0-6128 GCA_964518085.1 uncultured Dehalococcoidia bacterium | reverse complement strand
GTCCGCCAGAGGCGGACCCGCGCGCCCGAAGACAGAAGGCAGAAGCACAGAACGTGTCGCTTCTGTCTCTTTCCCGGCATTTCACCGCAAACCTCTACCTCTTGTCTCTATCTCTATCTCTATCTCTATCTCTATCTTTTATTTTCTTTCCGTTTTCCCTAACTCCTATCTCCTCCTATTGCCTTTTACCCTGTACAGGGTATATAATATACATGATTTAATGCAGGACACCTTTCTTTACTAGATAAGGAAAGCCCTTGGCACCGCGCCTTCACCCTGTACGAGAATTCTTCAGCGACGCTTTCGTAGCCATTGGTGTGTCGTTTCTGGTCCTGAGCATCCTCATCGCGGCCTGGTTGATCGTGGCCGGTCTTCCCGAGACCAATCCCTATGTTGGGGCCATCTTGAGTTTTCTGCTGATCAGCTTTTTCATCGCCGGCGGCATTGTGTTTTTTGTGGGCGTAATCATGGAAAAAAGACAGGAATAAGAGCGTACCGTGGACAAGAAGACCAGGTGGCCCGGCGCCCAATACGCCACCATAGACCTGAAGGACTACCGGCAGCGGCGACGGCTACGGTTTTTCATCATCGGCGGCGCAATTGAGCTCCTGGTCCTTGCTCTTATTGGGTTCCGCGGGATGCAATTCATGGAATCAGTGGCCTTCTGCGGGCAGATATGCCATAGCGTAATGAAGCCCGAAGCCACTGTCTTTGAGCGGTCGCTCCATGCCAAAGTAGCCTGCGTCCAGTGTCACATAGGTCCGGGCGCGACCTGGATGGTGAAATCGAAGATAAATGGTATTCCACAGGTATTCGCCACCCTTACCAATTCCCATTCCCGCCCGATACCAACCCCGGTGGAAAGCCTGCGGCCCGCCCGGGACACCTGCGAGCAATGCCACTGGCCGGCGAAATTCTCCGGGGACGTGGTACGCTTTGCCGTTCATTACCAGGAAGACGAGGCCAATACCGAGGCCCACCGGGCAAATGTGTTCAAAGTGGGTGGAGGCCAGCGCGGGGTTGCCCGCGACATACACTGGCACATCGGTAACGATGTCTGGTATCTGCCCATGGACGAGAAAAGGCAGCAGATCGGCTGGGTCGGTGTAGAGGAACCCGGCGGCAAGCTGAAAGAGTTTGTCGACCTGGAAAAACTCCTCAGTATATCCCGCGAAAAAATCGAATCCGGAAAAAGGCTGATGGACTGCGTCGACTGTCATAACCGCGCCGCTCACATTTTCCGGTCTCCCACCGAAATAATCGATGAGGCGCTTGCCGCCGGAACAATCGATAAGACGATACCGTTCATCAAAAAGAAGGGTGTCGAGGTGCTGAGTTCTTCTCCGGGTAACGTCCAGGGGAAGATCGCCAACGCGGCAGCCCTTGAAACCTTCTACCAGACCACTTATCCGGAATTCTACTCGCGGAACGAGTTGCAGGTTAAGTCAGCCATACTGAGGCTGCAGGAATTCGCCGGGGTTGTTGAATTTCCTGAAATGAAAGTAGACTGGAAGACCCATATCAGCAATATGGGTCATACCGACACCACGGGATGTTTCCGATGTCATGGCAAGCTCGTTGCCCGGTCGGGAGCACGGCAAGGGCAGGCCATAAGCGCCGTCTGCCAGGACTGCCACTATCCCCTATCGACCGCGCCGGGTGAGAAACCGGTAACCGCTCCTGGGACTCCTTGGGTCTCTCCCGTCCCAACAGAGACCCCGGCGACAGCGGCTGCCGCTACCGCCGCGCCCGCGGGCGCGGCGGCCCCGGACAGTCCTTTGCCGGCGACCACTGGGGCGAAGCCTTCCGGCCCTCCGAAGATGCCGGCCGGTCATGCCGCAGCCGGCTGCGGCGCATGTCACTCTTCCGGCGCGGGAGGAGCGCCCATGTTCCCGGCCAATCACAGTGCATTTGCCGAAGCCGTTTGCGGCACTTGCCATCAAAGAGCCTAACACGGCCATTCCTTTTTACGCGCCGGCCCTGGGGCGGGGTCGCCGGGCCATCCGGCTTTCCTCCAGAGGCATGCTGCTGCGTGCCAGTACAACGGTGGCCCCAGTTCTCCAACCCCGGCTAGGCGGAAAGCACCTCTCGACGCATCGGACCAGGCCCTACTACGTACCGCTCAGGAGATCCAGGGCTATCCTGGCTCTGATATTGCCGGGTTCGATCAGTAGCGCCGCTTCATAGGCCTGCCTGGCATGGTGGCGATATCCGCTCAACTCGTAGGCGCCGCCCAGCAGAAACCAGGCCCGGGCAGTCTTATTCCCGGTGCTGATGGCCTGCTCCAGGACCGCGATAGCTTCGGAAAACCGCCGTGCCTGGAGGCTGTCGTGTCCGACCTGCACCATCATATACGTGTCGTCGGGCAAGATATCAAGCGCCTTCCGGCGCAGGGCAACGGCCCGATCCCAGTCCCTTCGGGAAGCCTCAATGTCGGCTGCCAGATTGTAGGCTGCAGCGTAGTATGGGTATAATTCGATGGCCTTGTCGACCTCTTTCAGGACTTCGTCAGGGCTCCTGCCGGAACGGAAATAGATCATGGCCCGGGCAAAATAGCCGCTGGCTTTCCACGGCTCCTGTCGCAACGCCCGGTCGATATAACCGGTTGCCTCCTGGAACTCGGCGCCCGTTATGGGAGCCGTCCTGGTTGCTATCCCCAGATCGGTGACCGCCCTAGCGGCGGAGCTCAGGTAGCGGTACTCATACGGGTGCCACCCCGCCGCGCTCCGGCGCCAGCTAGCCGCTTCGCGCTGGGAATCCAGGTCTCTCACGGGAACCTGGCTGGCCCGGGCGGCGCTGACATCGGCGAAAACGGGACGGAGGGCGGTAAAAGCCAGCCATGCCAGGGCAGTCACAGCAAAGCCCAGAACGGCTGCGGTTTTGGCCCGGGCACCGGGAGAGTAATCGCTAACAGGCGACCGTGCCGACATCGAGGATCCCCGGCCCGAAAGGCCAGGGGCAGACGGACTGACCGAACTGCGGCATAATCCGGCGCCCAAGCCCAGCAGTAGCCAGTACCAAGTATAGGCCGCTATGGTATGGAATACCATGAAGGTGTATGCGGAATACCCGGCCGTACCCACCAGCACCGCCGCTACCAGCGCCGCGTCAGGGTCTTTCCGGTTCCTTTTTATCCAGCCCCAGAAGAACCATAGAATAGCCGCCAGCATCCACAGGTAAGCCGCCAGACTAGGGAACCCCGTCGACTGCGCCACCTCGATAAACTCGTTATGCGCCTTGTCCTCGTGGTAGTTAGGCAGCTGTCTTACGTAGTAAAGCGGCTCATACCGAGTGAATACATCCCTGTACGTATTCGGCCCGGAACCCAGGACGGGGTAGGCGAGGGTGGCCTTGATTCCCGCCTCCCACAGTCCGCGCCGGACTTCCAATCGCCCCGCGGCCACGCCGGGCAAGGCGCCTGCGGCTTCTGTCAGGGATAGATTGCCCGGCGATGGCTTGTCAGGTAAATTGGTTTTGGGCAGGTCCCACGTCAGACCGGGAGTGGGTAGCGAAAGAAGAAGCATCATCGCCAGCAGGACCACGGCAACGACATACAAGGGTGTTGTAAGCCTGTGGCTGCGAAAGAACGCGGTAGCACAGCAGCGCCTCCGATCTTCTTTCCATCTTCTGAAAAGGAAAGCGACCGCCAGGGGCAGGGCCAGGATAATCACCGGCGTGGCATAGTCGGCGTTGCCCAGGGTCGACCCGACCCGGTGCCCCTTCAGGTCAGGAAAGAACGGCAGGGGGTTGATGCCGGAGTATTCGAGGATGCCGACCATGGACACCAGGACCGCGGAGACTACCGTGACCGTCAGGCACGCCGTTTGCCGCCCGCGTGTGGTGACAATATTAAAAATCAGGAAATAAAGAAGGACAAGATTGGTCAGATTGATGAGCCCCATGCTGCGGTCATGTATCCCGAAGATGCTGAGGACCGGGGACAATGAGAAGATGGTCGCCAGCACGTAGATGTCGAAGTAAACCATGACCGGAAGAAAGAAAGGCGGGACTTTCACCTCCCACTCCTTTGCCCACCACATCCTGACGAGCCAGGCAGCCAGGCCTAGTGCTTAGTTGCAAAAGTAGGCGCTATCATAATCATATCTGGATCGCTGCTTCGCAGATATGAGCCGTTAAGGCGCACAGTTTCGCGATTAGGTACTAGCAGGGAAAAAATATTGAGCACCGCCACTTTGGGCGTTTCCCACAGGGTAAAACCGGCCACCGGTAGAATCGCCAGTGGAATGAGGCCGACTATGCCGTAGATGGCATAGAGGGCAATGCCGTCCAGGACTCTAATCATAACGCATTTCCCCGCCTATCGCCCATGCTCGCCGCCGGGCACCAGCAAAGCTTGAATATGGCGGTTTCATGCCATTGCGGTCCCCCTCCCCAAATGGGAGAGGCTCAGGGTGAGGGTCTTCCCCTCACCCTATCCTGTCCCGCGTGCCGAGACCACGCGCCAGGCACCCTTACTTCACCAAGACCGTGCCCCCGGCCACACTGACACTGATATTATTACCCATGGTGTCCGACAGCGTGGTTACCGAAAGCTGGATGTCGCTGGACTTTCCCGCACTGCCAGGGAGCGGCGAAACATTCAGATAAGCAATGGCGGCATCGTCCTTGAGGCCTTGCGCCCGGGTATGGTAGTCATTCATCGACAGCACGCCCCTGGTATTATCGATCCTGTGAACGGCGGACTTATCGAACGGGGCCGCGCCGCCGTCGATGGAATCCACGCGGACAACAGACGGATTGTACCTTACTCTTATGTCGTAGGCCCCGATGCCGGCCATGCCCGATATAGTTTTCAGGGTTATCGGGATACGCCCTGCCTTGCCTCCGTCCAGTTGCAGCGAACCGGCTTCGATGGTTGCCTGGCCGCTGCCGCCGGCGGCATAGCCCGATCCGGACTCTCCGATATATTCGTAGAAATAGTCGCGGAGACCGGCGAGCATCTGACCGATGAATAGCGCGTCGGTAACGGTAATTCCGTCGTAAGGACTTGAATCCTGGTCATGACGAGGCGAGGCGGCATTCAGCGCATTTAGATCGCTTAGCGATCTGTTTCCGGCGAGATACTGTTGGATAAACATGGAATCGGCGCTGGTGACTTGCCTATCGACTTTGGCATCGCCCCTCATGAACTCGAAGTAGCTTGCCGTCTGCGGAGCGATGGCTTCCGCCGGGCTGACGCCGGTATCGGAGAGGCTGTCAAGAGCCAGGTAGAACGAATAGTACTTCCTGGCGTCGCCGTCCAGCATAACGCCCATCCTGGCGGGCACCAGGGGCAACGATGGCGATGCGCCTACGCTGGCACTGGCGCTGTAGGTTGTGTAAGCCTCATGGGCGTCGTTATTGGTCGACTTCTGGGTGAACGAGGTGAACGGCGAATTGCCGGGCTCGATGTCCTTGACCCAGATGGGATGGCGGCTGGAATAGTTGGCGTTGTAGCTGCCATAGCTCGCGTCCCAGCCGGGATAGGTGGCCCTGGCGGAATAGGCCAGAGTTCCCCCGGGCAGCGAGATTTCATTGCCATCCTTTGAAGGCTTTCTCGGTTCCGCGAAGCTGTCAAGCTGCACCCGCTGGAGAATGGGCGAGCTTGTCATCCCATCGTTTCGCTCCTGCCACAGGCTGCTGGCCGCATAATAGCGCGGTCCTACCCACCAGGCGATGCCAAGGATGTTGGAGGTTTCGGTGGAGTCATATTTGTACACCCAAAGCGCGTAATTTGTGGTGGAAGCGGCAGTGCTGCGGTGGTAGTCCAAAGACTCAACGGCGTTGTCCCACGACCATGATGTTGAAACCAGTTCAACCTCGTAGCCCTGGCTGTCGAGCCGGTAAAGATACAGATCCAGGTCGGTCTTCAGTTCGTCTTCAGTGTAGCTGGCGTTTGGCGCCGAATTCCAGGCAATCGCCGCCCTGATGCGTTCCGTATTCTTGACTCCCGATATCTGCTTTGATGAAATGTACCAACCATCCTCGTCAAAACTGGTACTAAGGTTTATGAATGCATGCTCCCACTGATTGCCCGCTGCAATGTTATACGCCTCAGCCAGGTTGACGGCGCCGGCGCCGTCCCTGTTTACGCCGTCAGGGTCCATCACCAGGGCGGCGTCACCTTC
>CAZFEA010000216.1:0-6129 GCA_964518085.1 uncultured Dehalococcoidia bacterium | reverse complement strand
TGGCAAAGAAAACAACTCTGGCAGTCCCTCAGGTACTGGATGAAAGGTTTGCCGGTCTCTTCGTCCGCGCGGAATACATCCATCGGGCAATCTTCGATGCAAATTCCACAGCTATTGCATAGTTCCCAGTTTATGTGTCTTACGCCCATTTTATGGCTCCGTTTTGAATTGAGGCCAGACCTTTCTTGATAGCGGCCTGCCAGATGGGATGGACCGATTTGCCCGCAGGTGGTTTGACCGGGTATTTGGCCACCGGAAAATCTTCCGTGGCGACCGAGATATCTTCACCCGATAAGCTGACGGCCACGGATTTCAGCCAGTTATCGTTGTCGGTAAAGGGATAATCTTCCCGCAGGCAGCCGCGAGACTCTTTCCGGGCCAGGGCCGACCGGATAACCAGTTCCGCCGTGGTCACGATGTTTTGTGCCTCTACAGCCATACGCAGGAAGTGAGGATCGTAAGCACAAAGGTAGCGCGCCATGTTGTCCCTGATGTCCTCGATCCTGGCGAGGGCCTGGTTGAGGTCTCTTTCGTTTCTGAGGATGAGCACATTGAAAGGCGCTATGGTCTCCTGCAGAGACAGGACCACCTGGTCCGGCTCAATGCCCGACTTGCGTCCAAGGGGGCCGAAGGCGCGCTGTTTCAGTCTCTGCACCTCGTTTTTGTCCGGTTCGTCCCGACCTGATTCAAGGGCCAGCCTGGCGGCATTCCGTCCGGTCATGGCGCCGGAGGTAACCGCACCAGGCAGGGCATTATTGACCTGGGTTAGGGCGCGGGAAGCGGCATCGCCGCAGGCGAATAGACGGTGAACGGTCGTCTGGAACTGGCGGTTTATTTTAAAGCCACCCCTGACATCGGGTCCGGTTACCATCCACTCGATCTTTTTGACGAAGCGATTGTTCTGGACGATGCCGGCTGCCTCATACATGGCCATGGGAAGCGGCAAAACGGCCCTGAGCTTGTTGACCGCTTCTTCGGAAAAGTGGGTCATGTCCATGTATACCGGTGAGTTGCCCTGGCGCGCTTCCATGGCCAGGGCCGCGGCCAGGCGGGGCAGATGAGTGCTGTCCTTAAGGACCAGGTCATAGCTGGCCATGAAGTGATCGCCCTTCGCGTTGATGAACTTGCCCCCGAGACCGACGTACATGTTCATGCCGGGACCGATATCATAGCGGGCGGGAAAGGCATTGTACTGGGTAAATCCCAGGTCGAGCATGGCTGCCCCGGCGCGGTACCCGGCGGCGATCAGGTCGCCGGTATTGGTGCGGTGTCCCGGTTGCATTCCTTTGAAACGGCAAGCGCCGGAAGCGAGAACGGTAACCCGGGAACTGAAGACGTAGAAATCCCCGTTGTTAGTATCAAAGCCGACGGCGCCGGTGGCGGCGCCATCTTTGGTGAGAAGGTCGGTGATCATCACCCGGTCTACGAAACGTACCCCGTGCTTCCGGGCCGCCTTCTTCATGGCGGTCATCATCTGGATGCCGCCATTAAACATGATCATTTTCTTTTTGGTCTCGGCCGTGGCTCCCCGTCCAAACCCCCGTTCGAAGTTGCCTCCAACCTTACGGAAGCTCACCCCGAAGGAGTCCATATCCCGGACACACGGGTAGATGTTTTGCAGGTGGTCGGCCAGTTGTTCCTGGTCGGTGAGGTATTCGGAGCCGGTAACCGCCTCTTTGAGCCAGTCGTCAAAATTATCTTCGTGAGGAAAGAAAACGCCCATAACGCCGGCGGCGAATACGCTGCATCCGCTCCTTCCACTCTTGCATTTGTCCACGACTACCACGTTGTCAATGCCCGCTTTTCTGGCTTCGATGGCCGCGAACATGGCGGAGATGCCGCCGCCAATGATGAGGATGTCAGCCGGAACTAATTTGTCTGTGTTAGCCATTTTTGGGAGTATTGTACCAAAATGTCATTGGGAGCGCGGCGAGCAACGCCGTGAGGGTGCGCTCAAGCTGCGACAGGCTGGAAAGCCTGTCGTACCGGCATGGCGGGATTGCTTCGTCACGCCCGACAGGTCGGGGGATTCCTCGCAATGACCGCCGCGCGAGCCCAATGGATCCTCAGTACCTGCGCCGGGGGCCGCCACGTCCACCGCCGCCTCCTCCGCCCCGGGGTCCTTTTCTTCCCCCTCTGAAGCCTCCTCCTCCATTTCGGGGCCGGTCCTGGCGCGGCCGCGCCTCAGTAACATCCATGGTGCGGCCTTTCAGCTCTTTTCCTTTGAGGCCTTCGATAGCGGCCCTGGCCTGGTTATCATCAGCCATTTCCACGAAGCCGAAGCCCTTGGGGACGCCGCTGTATCTGTCTCTGAGAACGTTAATCTTGGTGACCTCACCGAAGGCAGCAAAAGCCTCCTTCAGTTCCTCGTCGGTGATATCTCGCGAAAGATTACCCACATAGATGTTCATGACCGGACTCCTCCCTGTGCCAGATATAGATATTTAGCGAGCTATGGGGGCTGCCAACCGATAACAGGACTGGGGGTGCACCGCCACCTCTGAAGACCCGATCCACTCCAACCCGGTAGATTCTTTGAGGGATTCGCGGCGATTTACAGGGCAGTGGGCCCCGAGTAAATCGGGGCCCAATATTAACGTCTGACCTAGCGCCGTGAGGTAAGCTTTACTTTGCTATAGCAGTCGCTGCAATAGACTGGCCGCCCCTCTCGGGGTTCAAACGGCACCTGAGTATCTTTGCCGCACTGTGCGCATGTGGCGGCGAATGTCTGCCGTCGGCCGCCAGCGCTGGTGCTTCTCTCGCCAGTATGCCGCTGTGTCTTTCTGGCTTCACGGCAGGAAGGACAGCGCTTTGGCGTGTTTACGTATCCTTTCGAAGCGAAAAATTCCTGCTCTGCTGCGGTAAAGTTGAAACCGGTGCCGCAGTCGGTACACTGGAGAGACTTGTCTTCGAAGCTCATTGGATGACCTCCTCTCTTTTAAGATTTGGCTAGAAGTTGGTCATCCAAATACCTGAAGGTAAATGGTTTGGTTTTTGTTACCAAGGATTCGGTGAACCTTTACTTTAACCAGTTGCCTGATTATAAGTCGAACGTTTTCACTTTGCAATAGGTAAAATGAGGGAAAAATAGGTATGCACGTCTGATATTTGCTATAATTTCAATCAAACGGGGCCATTTTGGCGCCAAAATCTTACAGTAAACGAGCTAAATGATTCGTCAACCCCTCCTGGTGGTTGGGGGCGGCCTGGCCGGGTTACGAGCAGCCATCGCCGCAACTGATAGCGGCGTGCCCGCGGCTGTGCTTTCGCAGGTATATCCTGTTCGTTCGCATTCCGGCGCCGCCCAGGGCGGCATCAATGCCCCCCTGGCTAACGCGGAGAACGGCAGGGATGATAGCTGGGAAAAACATGCCCTGGATACCGTCAGGGGCGCTGATTACCTGGCCGACCAGGGTGCGGTGGAAATTCTTGCCAGGGAAGCCAGCGCCACGGTCTACGAGCTTGAGCACTGGGGAGTGCCCTTCAGCCGTACCGATGACGGCAGGATAGCGCAACGGCCCTTCGGCGGCGCCGATTTTCCGCGGACCTGCTACGCAGCAGACAAGACAGGCAGGTACCTGCTGAGCACCGTTTGGGAGCAGGCCCTGAAGCGACGAGTCAAAATTTACAATGAATGGGTCGCCTTGCGACTGTTGGTAGACGGCAATTCCTGTCAGGGTGTGGTGGCCTATCACTCGCCGACCGGCCGGCTTGAGGTTTTTCAATCTCCTGCAGTTGTGTTTTGCGCCGGTGGCTTCGGCCAGGTCTTTGCCCGGTCTACCAATTCGCTGGTCAACTCCGGAAGCGGGATGGCTATGGCCTACCAGGCCGGCGTACCGCTGAAGGACATGGAGTTTGTCCAGTTCCATCCGACCTCACTGGTGGGGACTAACATCTTGATTACCGAGGCCAGCCGCGGAGAAGGGGGATATTTACTCAATCACCGGGGCGAGCGTTTCATGGAACACTATGCCCCCGGGGCCATGGAGCTTGCTCCAAGGGACATTGTGGCTAGAGCGATTGTCACCGAAATCGAGGAAGGTCGGGGGTTCGATAACAGCTATGTGCTCCTGGACTTGAGACACCTGGGCAAAGAGAAGATCATGGAACGTATTCCCGAGATACGGAGTCATGCAGTGAATTTCGCCGGTGTAGATCCTGTTGACCAGCCAATTCCCGTTCAGCCCGGCCAGCATTATTCTATGGGGGGCATAGATTGTGACGTCGATGGAGCCACCACCGTGGGTGGTTTTTTTGCCGCCGGAGAGTGCGCCTGCGTAAGCGTGCACGGGGCAAACCGGTTGGGTGGAAACTCCCTTCTCGAGGCGGTACTTTTTGGACGCAGGGCAGGGTTCAAGGCGGCGGAGTATGCCAAAAATCACCGGGGAAACGGCAATGAGCATTCCCTGGAGCAGTCGCAAAGAGAGGTCTCGGCGCGAATCCGGGATTTGATTTCCGGAAGTGGAGATGATGATCCGGCGCTCATTCGGTCCGAGATGAAGAACACCATGTTCGAAAAGGTTGGCATTTTCAGGCAGGGCGAAAAGATGAAAGAGGCTCTTGACGACCTGCGGGCACTCAAGAGCAGGTATGCCAGGCTGCGGCCGCTGAGCGATCAAAAGGTCTTCAATCTGGACCTGGTCCGCGGCTACGAACTGGGTGGAATGCTGGAATTGGCGGAAATTATCGCCCTCGGGGCGCTGGCCCGCGAAGAAAGCCGCGGTTCGCACTACCGGCTCGACTTCCCCCGGCGCGATGATGAGCACTGGCTCAGGCACACCATCGTCCGGCGTGGTCCGGATGGACCAGTGCTCAGCTATGCAGATGTCGCTGTGGGCAGGTGGCCACCCCGGGAAAGGAAGTATTGATGCAAATGGAGCCGCTACTATCCGCCTCTGGCGGGTCTCCGCCGGTAAGATACTGGAAACAGCCGGTCGTCAATTTCAAGATCCGCCGCTATGACCCCGGCTCTGGGCAGAAGCCGCGTTTTGAGACCTTTCCGGTGGAGGTCAGGGGGATGATGACCGTCATGGATGGCCTCTGGCAGGTCTTCGAGACGAAGGACAACACCCTTTCTTTCAGATATGCCTGTCGGGAAGGAATTTGCGGCTCCTGCGCCATGTTCATCAACGGCTCTTACCGCCTCGCCTGCCAGACTCAGATAAGCTCTCTGAAAAGCCGCGACATATCCATTGGCCCATTGCCGCATCTCACGGTAATTAAGGACCTGGTGGTAGACATGACCCCGTTTTTTGAAAAGATCGAAGCAGTGATGCCGTTTCTGGAGGCGCTTTCGTCTCCGCCGGAAAAGGAATGGATCCAGTCGCCGGAGCAGCGGAAGCTGATAAACGAGGTCGTCGACTGTATCATGTGTGGCATTTGTTACTCCGCCTGTCCTGCGGCCTGGTTCAATAAGGACTATCTCGGGCCGGCCGCCCTGGCTAAAGCCTACCGGTTCGTGGCCGATTCGAGGGACTCGGCGGCGGCGCAGCGTTTGACCGCGGTGGCCACCGAGAGCGGTGTGTGGCGCTGCAGGAATATCTTTAACTGCGCTGATTCTTGTCCCAAGAAGATCAGTCCCACCGATTCCATAGCCAAATTGAAAAAGGAGATCATGCTTCGAAAGCTGAGGTTGCGATGACTACTGAGGCAGCGGTCCGGGTAAAATCTCCCTTGAGCCCTGACGAGGTGAAGAAACTGAGGGCCGGCGACAAAGTTCTCGTAAGCGGCGTAATCTATTCAGCCCGCGATGCCGCCCACCGGCGCATGGTTGAAGCCCTGGAACGGGGCGAGAGGTTGCCCTTCGACATAAAGGGACAGACCATTTACTATATGGGCCCGTCCCCGGCGCCACCGGGCAGGGTGATCGGCGCCGCCGGGCCGACAACCTGCGGCCGCATGGATAGCTACACGCCGCGTCTGCTCGAGGAAGGGCTGAGAACCATGATCGGGAAAGGTTCCCGTTCGGCGGCGGTCAAAGAGGCAATACAGAAATACCAGGCAGTATACCTGGCAGCTACCGGTGGCGCGGGTGCGCTACTGGCTGCGGCAGTAAAGAAGGTTGAGGTGGTTGCTTACCAGGACCTTGGCCCGGAAGCCATCCGGCGCCTGGAAGTGGAAGACCTGCCC
>CAZFEA010000215.1:1357-6148 GCA_964518085.1 uncultured Dehalococcoidia bacterium | reverse complement strand
AGTTTCAAAGGAGTTCATGTAATGAATAACCATTGTTCCGAGAAGCAAGCACCGAAACCAGACGACCTGTGTCCCTGCGGCAGTGGAAAGCCGTACAAGGACTGCTGCGGAAAGGGGAAGTGACGCCTGATTGCCGGGCGGCGCCGGATGACCGGCACCGCCCGGCAACGCAACCGGTCACTTCCCACGGGATTGACAAACCGCCGGGTGAGAGCTTATCATATGCTCATAACCGTATATGAGGATTATTTAATGGCTGTCGTTTCAACACACGAGATACATACAGGCGAATTTCAGCTAGCTCTCACCACCAAGTTCTTCCGCGCCCTGGGTGACCCGAGCCGGCTTAAGGTCCTCTATTCCCTTCTTGACGGGGAAAAGAGCGTGGGGGAGCTGGTGCAACTGGTAGGCTCGAGCCAGGGCAGGGTATCCAACCACCTGGCCTGTCTGAAACAGTGCGGTTTCGTGGACACACGCCGGGATGGCAAGTTCGTCTTCTATCGAATAGCCGACGGGCAGGTCAGGCAATTGCTGGAAGTCTCGCGACTGATGATCGCCAGAAACGCGGAGCGAATCTGGGCCTGCACACGGGTAGACTTGGCCGGAGAACCACCGGCTAATTGAACAACATACAATGATAACCATCGGCATTGACCCCCTTATTTTCCGACTTGGGCCCTTGTCTTTATCGTGGCATAGCCTGTTCTCCATGGCGGCTATCATCGTAGCTGTCTGGCTGACAGCGCACCTGGCGCGCCGGAAAAACCTTCCCGAAGACAGGATATACTCGCTGGCCCCGTGGGCGGTGGCCGGCGGCATTATCGGCGCTCGGCTGGTACACGTCGTGGACTACTGGGACGTTTACCGGGCAAACCCGGTTGCCATCCTCGCAGTCTGGGAAGGCGGCCAGGCGCTGTGGGGCGGCATCCTTGGCGGCACAGTCGCCGCCCTGGTATATGGAAGAGTTGCGGGTTTTTCCATCGCTCCGTTTGCTGACCTGGGCGCGCCTGGCATCATCCTGGCGCAGGCAATAGGCCGGATTGGAGACATAATCAACGGTGAGCATTTCAGCCCGGCCACAAACTTGCCCTGGGGCATTGTCTACAGCCACCCGGACAGCCCGGCTTTTGGTCGGCTCCCATCCCACCCGGCAGTAGCCTATGAGCTGCTTATAGACCTGGTGATTTTCGGCATGCTGTGGAAACTGCGCAACCGGATTCGGAGAAAGGGCAACCTGTTCCTGGTCTATCTAGTTTCATATTCCACCGCCCGGTTCTTTCTTTCCTTCCTGCGGCTAGATAGCAACACTGTCCTCCTTTCCCTGAACCAGGCCCAGTGGATTTCACTGATCGTCGTGGCGGTGTCCCTGGTCACAATCTTTCTGAGGCGGGCAGGAGTTCCAATGTGCTGGCCTGGAAGCGGCAGCAAAGCATGAAAACCACCTCTCATTGCCAGGAATCCCTTCGCCGGCGAAGGGTGGCGAAGCAATCCCGCCATGCCGGTACGACAGGCTTTCCAGCCTGTCCCTCCAGCACAACATTGGACCGAGCCCGTCTGGGTTTATTCGGACCATCGAAAATGCCAGGGCGAGCCAGCGGCTCGCGGCTACCGCGCGGCGCGACCGGTTGAGTGCACCCTCACGGGATTGCTTCGCTGCGCTCGCAATGACATCGGAGGAGCAACATGACAACCAGCTATGACCTGATAATCGTCGGCGGCGGCTCGGCTGCTTTTGCCGCCGCCACTAAAGCCTCGGACCTGGGCAAGACCACGTTGATGATCAACGGAGGCCTCCCTATCGGCGGCACCTGCATGAACGTCGGCTGCATGCCCAGCAAATTCCTGCTGACCGCCGGCGATGATTTTTTCTATCCCGAGCGGCCGCGGTTTCAAGCCGTTCAGCGGTGCGTCCGGCGGGGCTTCAAGTTCACTGCCGCGATAAGAGAAAAGGACCAGATGATCGCCCGGGTGCGCCAGACAAACTACGTCAACGTCCTTAAAGGGCTGGAGAACGTCACTCTGATAGAAGGCAAGGCCCGCTTTGCCGGGCGCAATAAGGTAGAGGCGGTGGGCAAGGCATACCAAGCGGCCAAGATCCTCATCGCCACCGGGTCTACCACCAGAGTCCTCCCCGTACCCGGGTTGGACAGGGTACGCTGGCTGAATAACGTGACCGCCCTGCAGCTCGAGAGTTTGCCCGAATCGATGGTTGTTATTGGCGGCGGGCCGCTGGGCCTGGAGTTCGCCCAGATGTTTTCCCACTTTGGCGCCAGAGTCATCGTGGTCGAGGCCGCGGACCGGATCCTCCCAAGGCATGATCCGGAGATCGCCGCCGAGTTGCAGCGCAGCCTCGAGGGCGAAGGCATCGCCATACACGCCGGAGTGCGTGTTGAAAGCGTTGCCGAGAAGGACGGAAGGAGATTGGTGACTATCAAGAAAGGGGATGTCCTCGAAACGGTCGAGGGCGACGAGCTTCTGCTGGCCGCCGGAATCCAGCCCAATACCACAGAGCTGAATCTGGAAGCGGCCGGGGTGAAGGTGGACAGGAACGGATTCATCCGGGTCAACCAGTACTATCAGACGGAAAATCCTGATATCTTCGCCGCCGGCGATTGTATCGGCAAACTGGCCCTGGAGCCGGTGGCCGCTAAAGAAGGGGCGTTGGCGACGGAAAACGCCTTCACATCGCTGTCGCGGACCATCAACTATGACCATGTGCCTTCAGCGGTGTTCACCAATCCCCAGGTGGCCTCGGTGGGACTGACCGAAGATGAGGTGATGCGCCGCTTTAAGACCTGCCTGTGTCGTACCATAGACATGGCCATGGTGCCCCGGGCTTCAGCCGTTAAGGAAACGAGGGGCATTTTCAAGATGGCCATTCATCCGCAGGACGAGCGGTTGCGTGGAGTGCATATCGTCGCGCCGGATGCGTCTGACCTGATGCACGAGGCGACGCTTGCGGTCAAGTTCGGCCTGACTATTGATGACATCATCGATACCGTTCACGTGTTCCCCACCTTCAGCGAGGGTATCAAGCGCGTCGCCCAGGCCTTCACAAGGGACCTGTCCAGGATGAGTTGCTGTGTGGAATAGCCTGTCAGGGGACCGATACATCATCGCCAGTGGTCTCACAATAGAATGATCTATCTTCAATCCATGATCCTCTGCGTCCTCTGTGGTTAAAAATGGGTCGCACAGGGCAACCATTGTCCCTTTTACCACAGAGGACGCAGAGTGCCGCAGAGACGGTCCCTTCTGTTTTGTTATTGGTTAGGAGCACATTTCGGAGGATTACTGCTATGGAAACCTGGCTTATTCGATGGAAATCCGTTTTCCAGCGTTTCGGCCCGCGGGGCTGGCTGGTCGCCGCCGCCGGCGCTGCGGTAGCCCTCATTTTGATCGGTGTTCCCAGCGGGGTTATCGCCAACCCGTTCTTCGGGCGCGACACCGTCGTCCGGACACAAGACTACATTATATGGATGGCGACCGGCCTGCTGACCGGTGTCATCGCTGGAACGTTCACCATCCCGGCAAGGAAGACAGCCGGCGGCAAGACCCTGTCCGGCGGGTTTCTCTCCTTTTTGGCCGTGGGCTGCCCTGTGTGCAATAAACTGGTGGTGCTGGCCCTGGGCGTTTCCGGGGCGTTAAGCTACTTCGCTCCGGCGCAGCTTTACATCGGCATCGGCTCCCTGGCCCTGCTGGGGTGGTCGCTGCACCTGCGGGTGCAGGCGGTCAACCGGGCTTGCTGCACCGTCGCCCAAGATGGTGATAAGCGATTGTCAGGCGCCGGGCGGAGGGGGACAGAGACTGG
The DNA here is from genome assembly GCA_964518085.1 of uncultured Dehalococcoidia bacterium. GTDB lineage: Bacteria > Chloroflexota > Dehalococcoidia > JACQUA01 > JACQUA01 > JACQUA01. Next base: position 2,337 of record CAZFEA010000215.1, on the reverse strand, counting down.
ATGACAAAGCTGCTCATCTCCCTATTCCTCGCTTTTCTGACACTGGTCAGCCTGGCCTGCGCCCGGCCGTCACGGGCGACTGAACGGCCATGGACCGACCCGGGCAGCGTGATCGGCGACCCAACGCTAAGCGTGGTTGGCCTGGAAATTCCTACCATGGTCTGCGCCAGTTGCCAGGGGCGCGTCGAGAACAATGCCAGAAAGGTAGCCGGGGTGATAGACGTTAGATTCAACGGCGGAGCAGACCACAGGATGGTCGTCAGCTACGACTCGGCACGGACGAACCCCGGCGCCATCGTTAAATCTATTGAGAGGGGTGGGGACACGGTTGACCGGGTGGTCCATCTCCGGTGATCCCGTAGCGGCACGCTGCCGCGTGCCCGTGGCGCCACGGCACCCGTGGCGGATTGGGAGCCGCACGCCGACAGGCTGGAAGGCCTATCGACAGGCTGGAAAGCCTGTCGTACCGGATCGAGCATGAATAACTATTCCCACAATCTGAAGAAACTGCAGGTCAAGATCGGGGGCATGCAGTGCTCTTTCTGCGTGGAAACGCTGCGCAAGGCCTTTCTGCGCCTGGACGGGGTCCGCGAAGCCAGCATCAGCCTCGCTCACGAGGAAGCCCTGGTGGTATATGACCCGGGGCGGGTCAACCGGCAGCAGATCAAGGACCTGCTGGTGGACCTGGGCTACAACTGGCGCGACCCGGAAAAAGTAAGGTCATTTGAAGAAGAGGAGGCCGAGCTCGGCATTGCCCGGAGGAAATTCCTGGTTGGCGCCGCCGCCGCAGGCATCGTGGTGATCTTCATGGTCCTGATGCGGCTCGGCTTAATGCAGCCCTGGTTCCGCTGGCCGATGCTGGGCCTGGCGGTAGCAACCATGTTCGGCCCCGCCCGGCACATCAAGAAGATGGCCTGGTCTTCAGTCCGGCGTGGCATTCTCAACCAGCACGTCCTGCTGGAGTTCGCCGCCTTTTCCGG
>CAZFEA010000215.1:0-1257 GCA_964518085.1 uncultured Dehalococcoidia bacterium | reverse complement strand
ATCAGGGTAACCCGCGTGGGCGCCGACAGCTTCCTGGAGAAGGTCGCTCAAAGCATCCAGGAGGCTCGCGCGCTCAAGCCCGGCATCCTGATACTGGTTGACCGGGTGCTCAAATATTTTGTACCCGGCGTCCTGATTGCCGCAGGGACTGCGTTTTTGATCTGGACGCTCGGGGCGTGGATCATTGGCGGCAGCCCCGATTTCAGTCGAGCGGTGTTTGCCGCGCTGGCGGCCCTGGTCATGGGCTATCCCTGCGCCCTGGGTATGGCTTCACCCCTGGCCATGATACGTGGCGGTGGCATGGCCGCGGAAAAGGGAATCCTGATGCGGTCCGGGGAGGCCTTCCAGGTTTTCAAGGATGTGCGCAAAATAGTCCTGGACAAGACGGGCACCATCACCCGGGGCGAGCCTTCCGTATCCGATATCGGGCTACTGAATGGGATTGACCGGAAGGAGTTCTCAAGTCTGGTCGCGTCTGTGGAAGCCCTTTCCGAGCATGCCCTGGCGCGCGCTATCGTGGACAATATCGCCGCCGCGGGCATCGCACCGGACAAAGCCGAGGACTTTCAGGCTTATCCCGGCAAAGGCGTGGCTGCCGCGGTCGACGGCAAACGGGTGGCAGTTGGGGCGGCCCGTTTCCTGTCGGAACAGGGCATTGACCTGTCAGCGCTGGACAGAGACCGGACCAGGCTCGAGGAAGAAGGGAACACCGTAGTGCTGGTGGCCATCAATGACCGGGCCGCAGGCGTCATTGCCATCAGCGACACCATCAAGGAAGACGCGCGGGACACGGTGCAGCGTATGAAACAGGCCGGACTTGAGCCAATCATGATTACCGGCGATAACCGGCGCGCGGCCGGGGCCGTGGCCCGGCAGGTTGGCATAGACAGGGTGCTGGCCGAGGTGCTCCCCGGCGACAAGGCCCGGGAGGTGCGTAACCTCCAGCGGCAAGGTTACCGTGTGGCCATGGTGGGAGACGGCATCAATGATGCGCCGGCCCTCATGCAGGCAGACGTGGGCATCGCTGTGGGCGCCGGCACGGACATCGCCCTTGAATCGGCGGATGTCATCCTCACCGGGCAAAGTCTGGGCGGCGTCATGGAGGCCTATCACATCGGCAAAAATAGCTATTCCAAGACGGTGCAAAACGTGGCCCTGGCCTTCACCTTCAACGGCATCGGCGTTCCCGCGGCCGTTACCGGCCTGGTCCATCCGGTGTGGGCGATGATTGCCATGGCCGCCAGTGTAACCACGGTG
>CAZFEA010000214.1:2219-6180 GCA_964518085.1 uncultured Dehalococcoidia bacterium | reverse complement strand
CACAGGCAGGGCCGCCTGTGGTACCGGCTGCTTACGCAACAAAACTTTTCTGAAGTCATTCGTACTTATTCGCGTGGATTCGCGTTCATTCGCGGTTTCGTTTTCTCACCCTCACCCCTTCGGCTTCGCTCAGGGCAGGCTCTGACCCTCTCCCAGAAAGGGAGAGGGAACATCTAAGCGTAAACTCCGTATTCGCGGGTGGCTTCGGCCATGGCCCGCACATTGTCTACCCTGGCCTCATCCGGGATGCCCGAGGCGCCATCCATCATGAAACCGCCTCCCTTACCCACGATAGCGATCAGCTTCCGGCAATAGTCCCTTACCTCACCGGGCGAACCGGAAATGAGCAGGGACGCCGGCACATTGCCCCGCAGGCAGGCGCGGTCCCCGAGGACCTCCTTGGCCCGGAAAATATCGGTATGCTCGAACATGTATACCGCCTTCCCCCGGGGTATGTCGGCGATGATCTCCAGGCGCGAGGCATATTGTCCTTCGAAAAAGGGAAACGGCGTCAGCCCCTCTTCAATCAGGGCCAGCATCAACCTCCTCAGGCCGGGCCAGTAGAATGTTTTGAATTGCTCCAGCGACATGAAGCCGTCGGCCCCCTTGTGCAGGGGAATAAATACCCTCGGTGTCCGCGCCCGCTTCGCCGTGGCGATGGCCCACCTGGTCACGATGGGCGACACCTTCTCAATCATTTGAAGCAGCCTGTCCGGGTTGCGGTACATGTCCAGCATAACCCCGCGGGTGCCCCGGAAATAGTCGCCGACAAAGTCGAAAGGTGCGTTGACTATGGCCCCGAACTCGGCTGGAAAACCCGCCGCCTCCATCTCCTGGGCGAACTCACCCGCCCGGAGGCGCACCTCGTGGGCCAGTTGTCCGGCCCGGGTCAGCGTCCGGCCCAATTCGATCAACTCGGACGAGTCCAGAATGGCTGCGGCGAAGGGGATTCTGAGGTAGTGAAGCTCGGCCAAACAGGGAAGCAGTTTCAGATTCTCGAGACTGCCGGCAATGCGCGGCAGGTATTTCCGAAGCATGAAGTCCGAAGGATCGGACAGGTAATCGTCGTACTCCTCGGCCTTCATGTGCTCCCCTTCAACAAACTGGAACGAATTTTCCGGCGACACCCCGTGTCCCGGCCATTTGAACTGCCTTGAGTCAAGGACTTCGAACAACCGGCCCAGGGCTACCTTGTTGAACGGGTTGGTATACAGGTCAGGCTGGAATTCACAGGTATACTTCTTCCAGGCGCCGGCCAGTTGGTCATAGTTGTACATCGCCTCCCGGGCGTTCACCCCGCAGTAGTTGGTAGGAAAGAAATGGGCCGATGGAAGAAAAGGCACCCTGTCCGGGACACTTAGCTGGACCGCATCCTCGATGCGCTTCAGCCGCTCCCGGCAAAGTTCCTGCGGCGGCTTCTCCCCGGTTAAGACGTTTTCAGCCATTCTTTCGCCAGGCTGACGGCGGCTACGGCATCCGGACGGTAGGCATCCGCGCCGGAGTATTTCCGTATGTCGTCATTGATCTGGCCGCCGCCGATCATGATTTTCACCCGGTCGCGGAGACCGGCTTCTCTTATGGCGTCGACAGTCTCCTTCATCGATTCGAAGGCCAGGGTGAGGAAGCCGCTGAGACCGACGATGGGCGCGCCTGTTTCTCTTATAGCGCTGACGAATTTCCCGGCAGGCACGTCAACTCCCAGGTCAACGACCTCGAACCCGCTGATATCCAGCATAAAGCCGACGATGTCCTTGCCGATATCGTGAATGTCCCCGGCCACCGTTCCCAGGACATATTTACCGACCCGTTTCACCCGGGCCTCGCCGGTAAGTTTCGGCTTGACCAGCTCTGAAACACCCTTCAGAATCTCCCCCGAGTAGACCAGGTCCGGAATGAAGTATTCGCACTTCTCAAATTTCTGCCCCACCATCTCCAGGGCGCTGCGGGCATCCTCCAGGATTTTCAGGGGTTCATCGCCGCCGGCCAGCCTCTTGCGGGTAATCTCCAGGGCCTTTTCTTCCTGCAGGTCGGCGATCGCGGTAATCAGGTCTTCCACCATAAGAATACTCCTTTATCCTTGTGCCGTATATCCTACCCAGTATTGCACTGCCGCGTCAAGTACCGCCCCACCTCATCCGTGGTATAATTCTTTGAATCCTCAGCCAAAATGGAGGTACACCATGACGACGGCAGATAAAGTTATTATGCTGGTAGAAGACAACCCGGGCGACGTCGCCCTGACGCAGCGGGCGCTGCAAAAGGCAAATATTACCAACAAGATGATCGTAGCCCGTGACGGTATCGAGGCCCTTGATTATTTGCTGTGTACCGGGCCGCATGCCTGCCGCGACATCCGTGACCTGCCGGTGGTGATTCTCCTCGACCTGAAGCTACCAAAGGTCGATGGCCTCGAGGTGCTCAAGCGGGTGCGGGCCCATCCGGACACCAGGCTCCTGCCGGTAGTGATACTGACTTCTTCCAGAGAGGAAAAGGATATCATCGGCAGCTACGAGTCCGGCTGCAGCAGCTACATCCGAAAACCGGTTGATTTTGACCAGTTTGCCGACGCGGTGAAACAATTGGGACTTTACTGGCTGGTCCTGAACCAGCCGCCGCATCATTATTGGTAGACAGTAGGCAGTAGTCAGTAGCGGCACGCTGCCGCGTGCCCGGTACACAGTTGAGATAGGATTTCATCCCATGGGCCAACCCCTGCGAATGTTAGTGGTGGAAGACTCGGAGAGCGATACGCTGCTCCTCCTTCGACAATTGAGGATGGACGGGTTCGATATCACCCATCAAAGAGTCGATAGCGCCGCCGACCTGGAAACAGCCCTGGAAAAGCAAGACTGGGATATCGTCATCTCCGATTATGTGATGCCCGGATTCGGCGGTCTGGCCGTGCTACAGTTGCTGAGGGACAGAAAGCTGGACATACCCTGTATTATTGTCTCCGGCAAAATAAGCGACGAGACCGCCGTGGCGGCCATGAAAGCCGGGGCGCGGGACTATGTAATGAAGGACAACGTCAGGCGCCTGAGCCAGGTCATCCACCGGGAGCTTGACGAGGCCGAAACCCGAAGCTCGCGGAAACGGGCAGAGGACACGCTGAAGGTCAGAGAAGAAGAGCTCGCCCTCACCCGGCAAATGGACGCGATAAAGGATGAGTTTATCGGCATGGTGTCGCATGAGATCAAAACCCCGCTGACCATTCTCATCGGATCGCTGTATACCGCCAGGGCCAGCGGACTCTCCGCGGCCGAGTCACAGGAGCTCTATGATAATGCCGTCGGCGCCGCCGAATCACTGAACAATATTGTCGACAATCTGCTCGAGTTGTCGCGGTCTCAGGCCCGCCGGCTGAAGCTGGAGAAAGAAGCCTCCAGTCTCAAAGAGACGGCCGAGAGCGTGATACAGAAACTGCAAAATAAATCGTCTATCCACCGGATTGTGGCCGATATCCCGGCCAACATTCCCGCGGTTCCCGTGGACCGGCTCCGCGCCGAGAGAATACTCTATAACCTCGTTGACAATGCGATCAAGTACTCGCCCCGGGGCGGCCGGGTGACCATTTCGGCCCGCCTGCAGAATAACCGGGTAGTCGTTCGCGTCAGTGATGAAGGGGTCGGAATACCGGTCGAAGAACGGTCACGCCTGTTCCAGAGTTTCGAGCGCCTGGAAACCGATGCCAGCCGCACCATAGAGGGCATTGGCCTGGGCCTCAAAGTATGCAGCGTGCTGGTCCAGGCCCACGAAGGCAAGATCTGGGTGGAATCCGAGCCGGGCCAGGGCTCCACTTTCTGCTTCACCCTGCCCCTCAAGCAACCGGCATAGATCTTAACCACGAATAAACACGAATAGACACGAATAGACACGAATCAAAGAATCGAACAGGAAGACCATGCCCCTTTCCCCTTTCGCCTTTTCCCTTTTCCCTTTTCCCTTTCCGTTCTTTGGCTTT
>CAZFEA010000214.1:0-2119 GCA_964518085.1 uncultured Dehalococcoidia bacterium | reverse complement strand
CCTTTCCCCTTTCGCCTTTTCCCTTTTCCCTTTTCCCTTTCCGTTCTTTGGCTTTTGCCAGGACTGCTCACACAACAGGCATCTCAAGAGTAATTTGAAGGAGGAAACCGGTGACAGAGCTGATCAATGAAGTCAAATTGGGTGTAGCCAGGGGTACGGCGGTGGAAGAGGCGGTCGACAGGAACTTTAGGGGTGAGACTGCCGAGGTCGGTCTCTACCTGGCCATGGCCCGCCAGGCGGAGCGGGAAGGCTATCCCGAGGTCGCCCGGGCCCTGGCGACTATCGCCTGGGAGGAAGCGGAGCACGCGGCGCTTTACGCCGAACTCAATGGCCTGATCTCGGGCAGTACCAGGGAAAACCTGGCGAAGATGCTGGCCGGTGAGACCGGGGCCAACAAGGGAAAAAGGGAAGCCGCCTTGAAAGCCAAAGAGGTGGGCTGTGACCCGGCCCACGATATTTTTGACGAATCCTCCCGAGACGAGGGGCGCCATGCCCGGTCCCTGGAGGGGCTGCTCAAGAGATACTTCCCAGCCTGATGATTCGCGGCTAACCTTCACTAAAATAACCTCGCTGTCCCCTCTCCCTCGACGGGAGCCCCCTCACCTTAATCCTCTCCCGCGAGGGGAGAGGAGATCCAAGTTGGTGAAACGGCGATTTTCATGCCAGGTGGTGCCCGCGGGCGAGCATGAGCGATTGTTACTTGATCAAGGGCCCGAAGATCTCCTTTGACAGTGTCTCTCTCAGCTTGCTTTCCATCAATATCTGCTGCTCGTCCAGGAAAAGCAGCTTGACCCCTTCCGGAGGGATCACCGAACGGTCTACCACGTTTTCGGTAGATACATCGACCCTCTGGGCCGGCTGCCCGAAGCCTTTAACCACAGCCTCCTGACCCTCCCTGGTAAGGAGCCAGTTCAGGAATACCCTGGCGGCGGCCGGGTGGGCCGGGTTCTGCGGCATGGAGATGACGGCTGCACCGGGTATTACAATGCCTCCCTCTTTGACCTTCGACGCCCATTCCAGCGGCGCCTGCACCCTCTGGAACTCGGCTACCACCCCGGAGGACGGCGCCAGCGCCACGGGATATTTTCCTTTGGCCACCGACTCCACCTGGAAACGGGCATCCCGGGTGACGACCGGTTGTTGCAGGGCCAACTGCCGCATATATTTGGTCCCCTCTTCCGTTCCCAGCACCTTGACTACCATGAAGGCGACAAAGGTCCCACCGGACCCGGTAGCCGTAGGATCGTTAAAGATTATCTTGCCTTTCCACTTCGGCTGCAGCAGGTCCTGGTAGGACTGGAATTCCTTTTCCGAGACCATCTCCGTGTTGAAAACGATAAATGAACGATACGAGGCCACCATCGGCACCGCCGTCTGGTCTTTGTCCAGGAAGGGCACCTTCCCTTCCTTCCATGCCTTCGGGTCGGTCACTTCAGGCAGGAGAAGCAGAGGTGATACCGGAGCCAGTACGCCCCTCGGTTTCACTACGGTCAAGGTAGTGGTCTGTCCCAGCATGAACACATCCGCCAAGTTGACACCGGACTGATTTTCAGCCAGGTATTTTTGGGCCACCTCCAGGGCCCTCCCGGAAACGACATCCAGCTCGATGCCGAACCTATCCCTCACCGCCTGGCCCAGGGTAGCCCTCAGTTGGGGAGTAATCTCGGCGTAAAGGATGACCTTACCCTCCCTTTTCGCCTGGGCCATCAACTGGTCCCAGGTTGAAAGCTGCTTTGGCGCCGCAGTGACCGCCGCCTTCTCCGGCCCGGTAGGCTCTGGCTTCGCCGGCTCGCCCGGCGCGCAGGCAGAGGCCAGGAGCCCCAACAACACAGCTAATAGACAAGCAGGGAGTAGAATTGTTTTCACGCTAACCTCCAGAGGAAATAGAAAATCAAAATGCGAGATTTGACCTCAAGCGGTCATAGTCTCTTTCAACCGCAGAGGACGCGGAGGAACCGATATTAACCACGAATGAACACCAATTAACATGAACAGACACAAATACAAGACAAGCAGTCACGCCCGCTTGCGGCGGGCGCCATGAAGTATGAAAATAGCAATACTAGGAGGCCCAGTCCACCTCCCCCTTTCGCAAAAGGGGGATACAGGGGGATTTTGC
>CAZFEA010000213.1:0-6215 GCA_964518085.1 uncultured Dehalococcoidia bacterium | reverse complement strand
TGCATTTCTCACACTGGTAACAGGGAGTAGTCTTCTGGCCGCCATGGCGCTCGACCTGGCGGCTGAAAGAAGGATCAGGGATGATCAGTTCAGGTAATTTCTGAGGCGTCATATTATTGCTCCGGTGTCATCCGCCCCTGGCGGGCCTGAGTGGTGGTTTGCTCCCAAACCGGGTGGCACAGGCGTCCCTGCCTGTGAATTCGAAAATGAAACGATGGCAGCAACCGTGTCCGGACCGGTACGCCCGGTCAGCAGGCAGGTGTAATCGGGATAGCTTATTGGGGGAATCTGTTTTCAAAGCGGTGAAGAAGTTGTTATGGTTGGTGCGGTCCGCTACAGATACCGGTGGGGAAGATAACTCTCCAGCAATAGGTATTGCTAACTTAAGTCTCGAATCCGTCGTTATTCGGTTCCTGCTTGGAATGCCTTTCGGCCAACCTGACTTAAATTATAGCACTATCTGGAAGGCGTGTCTAACGGCGTTTAACATCCCGAAAAAGCGATTGCTTTGGCTGTCATTGACGGATCAATCGCCATTTTCGCGTCGCATCATCCCGCCCCGGCCTCGAATTCGCCCCGGACGAAGGCGATAAGGTCTCGGGACTTCTTGATTGCTTCCTCAGCGTCTTTCCTGGTGAAAGTCTCAAAAGGTACTGCCGGAGGCGTTAACGCGTCGGGATATCGGGTCGGGACGTAGTAGCGGTCAAGGGTCCGGCCAAGCTCAACTGCTTCCTCGAACTTTGGGTCGAAGTCGAGACATTTTGCCGCCAGCTTTTGAATTGAATGTATCCCCAGGGGGGACCGGCCGGTCCTGAGAATCAGATATGCTTTCAGAGCGACCTGAACGGCCTACTCACACATGAAGCAGGCGGCGGAGTGAAAGTCAGCCTTCAGATTGCTTTCGGCGACCCGGAGATTGTATTCCGCCTGTTTTAGCCAGCGCTCGGCCTCTTCCTTTTTTCTTTTCATACAGTACCTTTCCCTCTCTCAAGACATTCTCCATGAAAGGGTTCTCCCATTCCACCATCCTGCTGAACTCTTCAGGGGTGTAAACAAAGACATCCACTATCCCCAGGTCGTTGTCGAGGAGCCGGGCGACCTCGATCATCCTTTGCAGAAAGCGTTTCTTTGTTCTCTTGACCACAACGAAATCGAGGTCGCTTTCGCGGTCCGCGTCACCCCGGGCGTGGGATCCGAAAATTATTACTTTTTCGGGGTTGTATTTCTTAAGGGAAGCGAGCGCCCTGGCTACTTTTCTCATGGTTCTCCGGGGGAACGATACAGGCGGGACGCCTATCTTATGGCCAAGTATGCTCCTGGCCGTTCACTACCTTTAGTCTACCCTGCCTTGGTGTCGATCCGGTCCTGGTGTATCCGGACGATGTAGTCTCTCACCTGCTGGTCAGTCCGCGCTTTTGCCGGTTCATAGCGCTCCAGGTGGGTTACCTCGTCCCGTGACCTCATCAGCCTTGGTCGTGGCTCGTAGGCCCGGTAGCCCAGCGCCATGGTATCGTAGATGTAGAGGGGGTCCGGTATTTGCAACAGTGACTTCATCATCGCCTGTACGTAAGGGCTGGCAGTAGAACTCAGCCATTGTGAACCCAACCCCAGGCTGGCTGCCGCCAGGTGCATATAGACAAAGGCGGTGGCCAGGCCGGACACCAGGTTGGACTCGCGACGGGTGTAGTAGGAGTGCAAGATATACGTTTCCGCTGTCCTCGGATCACCCAGCAGAACGATCAATACCGGTGCATCCCTGAATCCCTCGCGGGTCGCGAGACTGCGTCCACCGGGATGTCTTAGCGCTTCCGGCCTGGTCTGCTCCATCCGGTAAACCTGTTCCCTGGTTTCGGCCATAATGGCGGCGATCTTTTCTCTGGTAGCCCGGTCCTTGATCACCAGGAACTCCCAGGGCTGGGAATTGGCCCCGGACGGCGCGCACACGGCGGCGTCGATCACCTTGTTGATGTATTCATCGGGAATAGGGTCCGGCTTGAACCGGCGGATGCTGCGTCTCTTTTGTACCAGCTCCAGGAAGGAATCGTAGTCCATTTACATCTCCTTTATTATATATAGTTATAGCTCCAGGTGGGGAGGCGCAAGCTCATCCGGCGTGTTGTCGCACATGATCTCCAGAAGGGTGGGCTTGTTCGTTTGCAGGTGGCGCTGGACTGCCGGGATGATTTGTTCCGGAGTCTCGATCCTTTCGCCCCGGATGCCCAGGTCCCGGGCGACATCGGCGAGGTTGGGTATGGGCAGGACGGTGCCGATGAACCGGCTGCCAAACTGCTTTATTTGTGTCTTTCTCATGTTGCCGAAGGCGTTGTTGTGGCGGATGACAAAAAGCACCGGGATATCGTTGGCCGCCGCCGTGGCCAGTTCGGCCAGGGTCATCATCATTGATCCATCCCCGGTGATGCAGACCACGGGACGGTCCGGCGCGGCCACCCGCACCCCCATGGCCTCGCAGACCTCGGCGCCCAGGGGATGCCAGCCTCCGATGGTACAAGGCGCCAGGGCCTCGAAGGCGTATTCGAACCAGCCTCCGGTGCCGCCGGACTCTCCCCCGACAATGGCCTCGCGGGGAAGGGCTTTTCTCAGGTCGCCCAGCAAACGCCAGGTGCGCACCGGGAGTTGTCCGGAAGCTTTGAGTGGCGCGGTCTGTTTTTCCCAGGCCGTCTTCAGGTCGTGGATTTCCTGCGACCAGGCGGCCCCGTCATGGCGTTTCTTCTGCTTTAAGACGGCTATCAGGTCCTGCAGCACCAGCCTGGCGTCGCCGGCAACGGCGGCTTCGGTGGGGTAAACCTTGCCGATTTCGGTGGGGTCGATGTCGATGTGAGCCACCCTGGTCCGGGGACCGATGGCGGCTCGGGCCGTACTCCAGGGCACAGTCTTGAAATAGGCGAAGGAGCAACCTATGCCCAGCACCAGGTCGGTCCTCTGGAAGGCCTTGATGGCCGGTGGAATGGCATGGGAGCCGGCAGTCCCCAGGGACAGCGGATGGTCTTCGGGGATGATGCCCTTGTGACTGGTGGTACTGACGATGGCGGCGGGTAATAGCCCGGCCAGTTCCATCACCTGTTCCTGGGCCTGCGACCAGTTGACCCCTCCCCCGGCCACGATGAGCGGCCGTTCCGCCTCTGCCAGCAGCCCGGCCATCCTCTCGATGTCCCGGGGATTGCCCGGGGGCGGTTCGGGAAACGGGCCCGGGGGACTCACCCGGTCCAGTTGTATTTTCTGGTCCAGGATATCAAGGTCGATGCCGAGGTAGCAGGGTCCTTTGCGTCCGGAGAGGGCCACGCGTAAAGCGGTATAGAGGCTTTCCAGGAGGCGGTCGATGCGGCTGACTTTGCCGGCCCATTTGGTCACCGGGCTGAAGACTTTGAGCGCGTCCAGGTCGTGATGCTGGGAAGGTCCCAGGCCGGCAAAGCGGCTGGTCTCTTCGATGTTGATCAGGATGGAAGGCGTCGAGGTGTAGTAGGCCTGGGCGACGCCGGACAGGGAGTTGGTTGCGCCTGGGCCGGGGCTCACCAGGGAGATGCCGGCCGCCCGGGCGGTACGGGCGTAGCCGTTGGCCATATATATGCCCCCCTGTTCGTGCTGGGATTGATAGTAGCGAATGCCCGGCTGGCGATAGATAACGTCCAGGACCGGGAGGTCATTGCTGCCGGCCACCCCAAACAACGAACGCACTCCGGCGGCTTTGAGCCCTTCCACCAGTAATTCGGCGCCGGTGTACTCCATGGTGCTTCCTCCTTATAAGGCTATTTCTATTTCAGCAGCGGCTTGAATATCTCCGCCGCCATCACCAGCAGCTCCGCCTGGTGCTTCTTCCAGTCCTCCCCCGGCAGGACGTCTTTGGACCCGGGGATGAACATCGGATCGAAGCCCTCGGTGGAGACGTCCAGGCGGGCCGAAGGGTATCCGGAATATTTAGCCATTATGGTGCCGCCTTCCCGGCTGAGCACCCAGTTGGCGAAAAGCTTTATGGCATTGGGGTGCGGCGCTCTATCCAGCACGATCAGGTTGAAGCTCCCGGAGTTGAGGTACCCGCCTTCTTTCATGGCCAGAAGCTTGATAGGCGCGCCCGCCCTGGCCAGAGAGGTCAAATGCGGTACCGATACGCCCAGACCAACGGCATACTTTCCCCTGGCGACCCAGTCCAGTTGGAGTCGCTCGTCCCTGATAATCACCGGCTCCTGCTTTACCAGCTTCATCATGTATTCCCGGCCTTTTTCCCTGCCGTAGGCGTCCCCGAGCATGAAATATTGAAACCACCCGGCGCCCGAGCCGCCGACACTGGGGTCGTTCAGGACTATCTTGCCTTTCCATTTCGGGTCCAGTATGTCCTCGGCGGAAGTGATTTCATTCGCCTTTACCATGTCGGTGTTGATAGCCGTGTAATGATTGGTCTGGAGGGAAAAGGCAATAGCTGTCTTGTCCCTGTCGGCGAAGGGGAGGCCGCCGGTGCGCCACTTGCTGCCGTCGGTCACTTCCGGTAACAACAGAAGGGGTTGCAGCGGCACCGTGATCTTCATCGGGCTTATGATATTGAAAAAGCTGCCCAGGCCCACCAGCATGGCATCGGCGTAGTAAAGGCCGGCCTTCCTTTCGTTGGTTATCTTGGTAATCTGTTCGGCGCCTCGTCCCGAAATGTAATCTATTTGCACGCCGTACTGGGAGTAAACCAGTTTGGCGGAGGCCTCGGTGGCCTCTCCCAGACTGCCCCCGCTGTAGATTACTACTGTCCCTTCCTTCCTGGCGGCTTCGACCAGGGATTCCCACTCACTCTTTACAGCAGCAGATCCCCGGTTGCCGGTGGCGGGTGAAGGGGCGGGTGTTGCCGGGCCCGGCGTTTGTATACACGCTGCGACGGGTAACATAACCAGTAGCCACAGCGTACCAAAAACAAAGGTCTTTTTCACTTTCACGGTACTTCTCTCTTTCCTCTACAAAACGCTCTATTTTGCTCCACAAGGCGATGTGCCAGCAAAATCAGCAAGTTCCGACCTGCGGTGCGGCGCGCCGTTAGGTAACCAGGGTGCCGGGCCAGACCTGGCTGCCGGGTTTGATGACGCAATCGGGGATGACCGTGCAGCCGTCGCCGACGACGCAGCCTTCACCGATGCAGCAGTTGTCGTTTACCAGGCAGTTGCTGGCCACGATGCAGTCCTTCAAAACCGAGTTGTTTCCCACCCTGACGCCATTCCAGAGAATGACTCCCTCCAGCCGGGAGCCGCGGCCGATATGGCAGGACCTGCCGATGACCGAAGGACCCTTTATGGTGACACCGGCTTCAATGATGCTTCCATCGCCGATCATGGCCGGTCCCTCGATGACCGCCGTTTGGTCGACGGAGGCCGCCTCCATGATCACCCGGCGGTCATTTTCCTGCCAGCGTTTGCTTAGCAGCGAGCGGTTCAATTCCAGGTACTTGTCCGGTTTGCCCATGTCGATCCAGTAGCCGGAGGTAGGAATGCCAAACAGCCGTTCACCGCTGCTCAAGACCAGGGGGAAAAACTGCTTTTCAAAGCTGAAGCTGGTATTGGCAGGAATATATCGCAGCAGCGCCGGATCAAGAATGTAAGTGCCGGCATTTATCATGTTAGTGCTTACCTGGCCCGGCTTCGGTTTTTCCACAAATCGCAATATCCTGCCATCCGGGGCCGTTTCGACGACGCCAAACATGCTGACATCCTCTACCGCCCTCAACGCCAGGGTGGCGGCGCCGCCGTGCTTCCGGTGCGCCCGCATCATGGCGCTGAAGTCCAGGTCGGAGAGAACATCCCCGTTGAGAACAAAAAAAGGCCCGTCGTCGAAGTGCGCTCCGGCGTTTTTGACCGCCCCAGCGGTGCCAAGGGCGACCTTTTCCTCAATATAGACCATGTTGACCCCGAAGCGGCTGCCATCGCCGAAATAGGACTGAATCGACTCGGGGAGATAGCACAGGGTTAATATGATGGTGTCAACCGAGTGCTCGTGCAGCCGAGCCACCACATGCTCCAGGAAGGGCCGGTTCAAAACAGGGACCATCGCCTTGGGTGTCTGGCAGGTAAGCGGGCGCAGCCGTGTGCCTTCTCCGCCGACCAGGATGATAGCTTTCATGGACGGGCATCACTCCTGAACTAATGGCTCAACTACGGTCGCCGTCTCCCCCTTTAAAAAAGGGGGACTAAGGGGGATTTAAGAAACAGGCAAAATCCCCCTGTATCCCC
>CAZFEA010000212.1:1293-6256 GCA_964518085.1 uncultured Dehalococcoidia bacterium | reverse complement strand
AAACTGGGTCTCCTCACGTTGATAGGCCATTTTCATCCTTCATGGTGCCCGCCGCAAGCGGGCATGGGTGCTTATTACGAAAATACCGCCCGAGCGGTCTCCTCTCCCCTTGCGGGAGAGGATTAAGGTGAGGGGGTCACCCTCACCCTGACCCTCTCCCATCGAGGGAGAGGGAAAACGTAAAGGAATAATCTTATGCATCTCATTCTCGTAGGCGTCAACCATCGCACCACAGCCCTTGAAATCAGGGAGCGGCTGGCGTTGGGCCCGGAGCAGTGCAAAGATGCCCAGGTAAGCCTTTTGAACCGGGTTGACGAGGGGATGATCCTGTCCACGTGTAACCGGACAGAAGTATACTCCATGGTCAGGGACTATCAAAAGGGCGAGGACGGCATTGTTGATTTCCTTGCCGACTACAGCGGCCTGGGCGGCGATAGCATAAGGCCCGTGCTCTACCGGATGCAGGACCGGGATGCAGTGACCCATCTTTTCAAGGTGGCCTCGGGGCTGGACTCGATGATCATCGGCGAATACGAGGTTCTCGGGCAGGTGCGCCGCGCCTTGCAGGACGCCGAGGCGGCCAAGGTCCTGCATTACCCGCTGCTCAATCTCTTCCAGCAAGCAGTGCGCGTTGGCCGCCGCGTGCGCCAGGAGACGGCCATCAGCCGCAACGCCCTTTCCGTAAGTTCCGCCGGTGTGGAGCTGGCCAAGAAGGTCTTCGGCGATATTGAAGGCCGCAGGGTGCTGGTGATAAGCGCCGGCGAAGCCGGGCGCCTGGCGGTGGAAGCCCTGATAAAGAGCAGCGTTTTCGATGTTACGGTGATGAGCCGGACCTTCGAGAGGGCCCTCAGCCTGGCATCAACTCTCGGCGGCAAGGCCATGCCCTTCCACCAGATGGGCGAAGCGCTGGCCCGCACCGACATCGTCATCTCCTGCAGCGGCGCGCCTCACTACATCATCGAACGGCCCACGGTCGAACAGGTTATGAATAAACGACCGGAAAGCCCGCTGATGTTCATCGACCTGGCCGTGCCGCGGGACATTGACCCGGAAGTGAAACTGGTGAGCCGCGCCCACCTGTACGATATTGATGACCTCAACGAAATATGCGACCAGAACCGGTCCCAGAGGGAAAAGGAGAGCGGCAAAGCGGAAATCCTGGTCCAGGAAGAGGTGGACAAGTTCATGCAGTGGTGGGAATCCCTGGATACCGTGCCCACGATCGCCGCCCTGCTGCAGAAAGCCGAGGCCATCCGCCAGGAGCAGTTGCGTAAATCCCTGCCCCGGCTGAAGAGCCTGGATGAAGCAGACCAGGCCCAGATAGAAGCTATGACCAGGGCCATGATCAAGAAAATCTTCCATGACCCCATCGTTTTTCTCAAGCAGAACACCAACGGTACCGGCTCCGCCCATGTCAAGAGCATGCGCGAATTGTTCAAGCTCGATTGAAGATCCAAGATTCAAGATTCAAGAAGCTCGAAATAGAGATTGGAAATCGGAAATGGAAACCGGACAACAAATGGAGGAAATCCCTTTCCCCTTTTCTTAAATCTTAAATCTTAGATCTCCTGGAATGCCACTCAAATCTTGAATAAGAAACTCATCGTCGGCTCCCGCGGCAGCAAACTGGCCCTTATCCAGACCAATTCCCTGGTCGAGGCGCTCGGGAAAGCCCACCCGGAGTACGACTTTACCGTCAACATAATCAAAACCGAAGGTGACCGGGACCAGACCGCGGGATTGGACAAGATCGGCGGACAGGGCGTGTTCGTCAAAGAACTGGAAGCCCGTCTCCTCGACCGGTCCATAGACCTGGCGGTCCACAGTCTGAAGGACGTGCCCAGCCAGGTGCAGCCGGGACTGGAAATCGGGGCCGTGCCGCTAAGGGAAGACGTCCGCGACGCCCTGGTCAGCCGCTCGGGAGAGACACTGGCCCGGCTGCCCCCCGGGGCGAGGGTGGCTACCGGCAGTCCCAGGAGGTCCGTCCAGTTGAAAGCGGTAAGACCGGACCTGGAGGTGGCCCCCATACGCGGCAATGTTGACACCCGGATAAGAAAGATCAAAGCCGGCGAGGCCGAGGCGGTGCTCCTGGCCTCAGCCGGGCTCATCCGCATGGGCATGGCGGAGGTGATCACCGAGTACCTGAGCGTCGAGCAGTTCCTTCCCGCCGTGGGACAGGCGGCCCTGGCGGTGGAGGTCCGCGCCGGGGAAATGGAAATCCTGGACCTGCTCCGGTCAATCGAGCACCTGCCCACCCGGCAGGCGGTCACCGCCGAACGGAGCTTCCTGGCCACGCTGGGCGGCGGCTGCCAGGCGCCCATCGCCGCCAGCGCCATCGTGGTCGGAGACGAAATCGAACTCGACGGCATGGTGGCCGCGCCCGACGGCTACATCGTAATGCGCGACAAAGTGAGAGGCCCGGCCTCGGACCCCGGCTATGCCGGCTACCTGCTCGCGGCCAGCTTCCTGGGCCGCGGAGCCGGAAAACTGCTGCAGTAGTCGGGGTCAGGGACGACCCCGAATACCGCTTTTCTTTTTGCGCTTGTACTAGCAACCGGTTGCACGGACGGTCCGCTTCGCGGCCCGCCGCTGAACCGGAGCGTTATGTTTCGCAGCATAGCTGAAGACAAAGAGCAGTGAATCTAATACTTGACATTGGTATGATAGCAGTTATACTAGAGTCATGAAGACAGCAATATCAATACCAGACCCCATATTCCAAGAAGCAGAACAACTCTCCAAACGGCTGGGAATATCTCGCAGTCAACTATACACATCGGCTGTTTCCTCTTACGTCAGTGAGCTCCAGAAAAAGGGAATCACTGAGGCGCTGGATCAAGTCTATGAGGCGGAGCAAGAGGAGAGCAAGTTGGATCCTGAACTGCTCCGGTTACAGTTGAATTCACTGCCTGATGAAAAATGGTGATTCAGCGAGGCGAAATATGGTGGGCCTCATTACCGGATCCCATTGGCTCGGGGCCGGGATTTCGCCGTCCGTTGCTCATCATCCAGTCCGATGAGTTCAATCGCAGTCGGATCAACACGGTGATGGCTGTTTCGATAACCTCAAATCTCCGACTAGCCCAAGCCCCGGGGAATGTACTACTTCCCGCCAAGAACACAGGCCTCAAAACGGATTCTGTGGCAAACGTGTCACAAGTCATCACGGTAGACAAGTCATTCCTTACTGAGAGGATCGGAAAATTGAAACCTCGGCAAATTGAAGTAATTGACAACGGGCTTCGGCTGGCGATGTCCTTGTAGGGAACGAAACATATAACACGAATAGATCGAATGAACACGAATCCCCGGCGCCCCGAAATAAATAACAAACCGCAGAGACGCGGAGAACGCAGGGGGAGCCATAAGCAAGGCTAAAGTCTACTTCGTCGGCGCCGGACCCGGCGACCCGGGCCTGTTGACGGTACGCGGGCGCGAATGCCTGGCCAGGGCGGAGGTCATCATCTACGACCGCCTGCTGGACCCGCGCATGGTCGAGCAGTTCCCGCCCGGCGCCGAGGCCATCTATGCCGGAAAGAGCTCCGGCGCCCATAGCTACACCCAGGAGCAGATAAACGCCCTCATCGTGGAGAAGGCCGGCCAGGGCAAAGTGGTAGTCAGGCTCAAGGGCGGCGACCCCTTCGTCTTCGGCCGCGGCGGCGAAGAGGCCGAGACCGTCCGGGACGCCGGGATACCCTACGAGATCATCCCCGGCGTCACCGCCGCCATAGCCGTGCCCGCCTACGCCGGCATACCGGTCACCCACCGGGCGATGGCCTCCTCCCTGGCCATCATCACCGGCCACGAAGACCCAACCAAGGACGGCTCCTCCATCCGCTGGCAACAACTGGCCACGGCCACCGATACCCTGGTGTTCCTCATGGGCGTGGAGAACCTGGCCAAGATAACCCGCATGCTCACCGGAAACGGGCTTCCCGGCGACACCCCGGCCGCGGTCATCGCCCGCGGCGCCAGCCCGCACCAGCTCACCGTCACCGGCACGGTGGCCACCATCCAGGATGAGGTTAACAAGGCCGGCATCGGGCCGCCCGCCATTCTGGTCGTCGGCCACGTGGTCGCCATGAGGCCCAAACTCAAGTGGTTCGAGACCCTTCCCCTTTTTGGCAAGAGCATACTGGTCACCCGGGCCCGTCACCAGGCCAGCGTCCTCAGCCACATGCTTTCCGAAGAAGGCGCCATGCCCGTCGAGTTCCCGGTCATCGCCATCGAACCCATCAGCCCCAACACCAGGCTGGACAAGGCCCTCGCGGCCATCACGGACTACTCCTGGATCATCTTCACCAGCGCCAATGCCGTGCCCGTTTTCTTTGAAGCCCTGCACCGCATGGGGAAGGACGCCCGCCACCTGGCCCCGGTCAAGATCGGCTGCGTGGGACCGGCCACCACCCAGGAGCTGGCCCGTTTCGGCATCAGGCCGGACTTCATGCCCGGCAAATACACCACCGGCGATACCGGCAAAGAGATTCCCGTGGAACCGGGCATGAAGGTGCTCCTGCCCCGGGCGCAGGACGTCCCTGAGGAGCTGGAACGCGAGCTGAAGGAGCGGGGCGTGGCCGCCGAGGAGCTGCCGGTGTACCGGACGGTAACCCCGTCCCAGGATGCCTCCGGCTTGAAACAAATGCTGCAGGACGGTAAGCTGGACATGGTGACCTTCACCAGCTCGTCCACCGTCCGCGGCCTGGTATCGGTGCTGGGGAACGACCGCGGCCTGCTCGGCGACCTGGCCGTGGCCTCGATCGGTCCGGTCACCAGCGCCACCGCCCGGGAACTGAACTTGAGGGTAGACATTGAAGCACGCTCACACACCATCCCCGGACTGGTACAAGCTATCAAAGAATACTACCGCCCCTGAGCCGCCCAACCGGAAGGCAGAAGACAGAAGACAGAAGTCCCCCCCGCCTTCCGAGGTAGGGCAACAGACCGGTAATGACGGCGCCGGCGG
>CAZFEA010000212.1:0-1193 GCA_964518085.1 uncultured Dehalococcoidia bacterium | reverse complement strand
GCGGAGATCCGCCAGGCGGCGCCGTTTTTCCCCAGAAGAGACTTCGCCGCCTCCGGGCCACCCCGGCGCTGCGGGCCATGGTCCGCGAGACCAGCGTCGAGGTCGATGATTTCGTCTACCCCCTTTTCGCCATCAGCGGTAGCGGCGTCAAACAGGAAATCCCCGGCATGCCTGGTTGCTATCACCTTTCCCCGGACATGCTGGCCGAAGAGTCCAGGGAGATAGCCGCCCTGGGCATCCCCGCGGTCATGCTCTTCGGCCTCACCGAGCACAAGGATGACATGGGCAGCGAGGCCTATCATCCTAAAGGCATCATCCCCCGGGCCATCAAGGCCATCAAGAGGGCCGTCCCGGACCTGGTGGTGGTCCCCGATGTCTGCCTTTGCGAGTACACCAGCCACGGTCACTGCGGCGTGGTGGAGAACAAGCGGGTGGATAACGACCGCACCCTCGAATTGTTATGTAAAGCGTCCGTGGTCTATGCCGGGGCCGGGGCGGACATCATCGCCCCCTCGGACATGATGGACGGCCGGGTCGCGGCTATCCGCCAGGCCCTGGATGAAAACGGCTTTTCCGGTGTACCCATCATGTCCTACGCCGCCAAGTACGCTTCGGCTTTCTACGGCCCATTTCGCGAGGCCGCCCGGTCGGCCCCCCAGTTCGGCGACCGCCGCTCCTACCAGATGGACCCTCCCAACCTCCGCGAGGCCATGCGCGAGATAGAAGAGGACCTGGTCGAAGGGGCCGATATCATCATGGTCAAACCCGCCCTGGCCTATCTCGACGTGGTGCGCAAGGCCCGGGATGCCTTTGACTGCCCGCTGGCGGCTTATAACGTCAGCGGCGAATACAGCATGGTCAAGGCCGCCGCCGCCAGCGGCTGGCTGGACGAGAAGGCGGTCACCCTGGAAATACTGACCGCCATCAAGCGCGCCGGCGCCGATATCATCCTCACCTACCATGCCAAAGACGCCGCCCGCTGGCTGGGGGCTAGCGGTTAGCAGTTAGCAACTGGCGATTAGCGATTGGCGTAGGGGCTAGCCATGGGCGGCGGGAAAGGGGAAAGGCAAAAGGGGAAAGGCAAAAGGGGAAAGGCAAAAGGGAAAAGGCAACCGGTAACAGGCAACAGGTAACAGGCAACAGGCAACAGGTAACAGGCAACAGGTAACAGGCAACAGGTAACAGGCAACAGG
>CAZFEA010000211.1:0-6261 GCA_964518085.1 uncultured Dehalococcoidia bacterium | reverse complement strand
AAAGGGGGAGACGGCGACATTTTCAGGGCAACCTTACGGTCGGATATAAATTTTAGCAGAAAAGTGGTATAAATGTGTGGGCAGGGAAAAGAAAAGGATTTCACCCTCACCCCTTCGGCTTCGCTCAGGGCAAGCGCTGACACTCTCCCGTCAAGGGAGAGGGAATTGGCCACCATGAAAAATGACAGCGCGGCGATGGAACCGCCGCAAGGCGAGCTGACCCGGGCCCGCAGGGGCCTGGCCGCCATTTCGCCAAACATACCCGGGCTGGTGATACTGGTCGCTTTCCTGGACCTTTTTACCCAGCTTCCGGTGATCGCTCCTTTTGCCAGATCGCTGGGCGCCGGCGAGGCCCTGGTAGGGCTAACCGTTGCGGCATACTCGGCCTCCAATCTCCTGGGCAACATGGTCTCAGGGCAAATGCTGGACCGGATGGGCCGGAAGCCGCCCCTTTTCCTCGGTCTGGCCGGCGCCGGAGTCAGCCTCCTGCTTTACATACTGGCGCAGTCGCCGGGCCAGCTAGTCCTGATAAGATTGGTCCACGGATTCGCCGCCGGTTTCATTACCCCCGCGGCTTTTACCATCATGTCCGACCTGGCGCCGCCCCAGGGCCGCACCCGGGCCATGGGCATGGCGGGGGCATTCATCGGCATAGCGGCCATAGTCGGTCCGGCCTTGGCCGGCGTCCTTCGCTCGCGGATGGGCTTTCCCGCCGTTTTCTTGACCGTGGCCATGATCATGTTTGTCGCCCTGCTGGTTCCGGCGCTTTTCCTGCGCGGGCTTGCCCCGGCTGTCCGCTTGCGGGCCGGCGCGGCGGGCCGGTTTCCTCTCAAGGTCCTGGTTGCACCATGTATCGGCGTATTTGTCCTGGAGATAACCCTTGGCATATTGACCACCTATTTGCCCCTTTACCTGGAAACACATGGCTATGGCCGCGCCGCTCCCGGCATGCTGTTATCGGCCTTTTCCCTGGCTGCTGTGGGCGTCATGGTGAGCCCCCTGATGAGATTGTGTGAGAAGTGGGGCACGAGGCGGATGCTGGTGATCGGTCTGGCAGGTGTGGGGCTGAGCATGTTCACCCTTTCTCTCTCCCTGGCGGCGCCGGTTGTCGTCCTGGGCATGGTCCTGTTTGGCATCAGCTTCGGCATAATCTTCCCTACCGCCAGCGCCGCCGTGGCCAATGCCACCGGCCCTGAACGGCGGGGCAGGGCTTTTGCCATCTTTTATTCCGTCTTCTCCCTGGGGGTCATCGCCGGGGCGTCGCTGTGCGGAGTGGTAGCCGGGATTGACCCGGCCGGCCCTCTTCCCTATTATGCGGGAGTGCTCGTCGCGCTGCTGGGCGCAATGGCGCTGGCGTTGAGGAAGACCGGTAGCGATTAGCGATTAGCTATTAGATGAAAGTTTCCGAGCTTGGCGAATTTGGCCTTATCGAACTTATTGCCAGGACCATCAGGGAGGGTTCGCCACCGCCCCCTGCCGGCCTGTTGATCGGCATTGGCGATGACGCCGCCGCCTGGCGCAGCGATGCGCCGGTGCACCTGGCCACTACCGATACCATGGTGGATGGCGTTCATTTCAAATCGAGTCAAATCACCTGGGAAGAGCTCGGTTGGAAATCCCTGGCGGTAAACCTGAGCGACATTGGGGCCATGGGGGGCGTTCCCCAATATGCCCTGGTCACCCTGGCCATTGCCACGGACACCATGGTCGAAGAGGTAATATCCCTGTACCGGGGCATGCTGGCCGTTGCCAACCCGTTTGGCGTGGCCATTGCCGGGGGCGATATCGTCAGGTCTCCGGTGTCCATCATCACCATTTCATTATTCGGCGTTGTCGAAAACGATGCCGGTCGGATCATGACCCGCGGCGGGGCCAGGGCAGGGGACCTGGTATACGTAACCGGCTTTGTGGGCAGCTCGGCTGCTGGCCTAAAGATGGTCCAGGAGTCGCTGGTCTTCGAACCGGAGACGGCGACCTATTTGCGCCAGGCCCATTTCCGGCCCCAGCCCCGGGTTTTGGAAGGCCGCAAGCTGGTTGAGGCAGGGGTCAGATGCGCCATAGACATCAGCGACGGGCTGGTTGGGGACCTTACCCATATCTGTGAGGCCAGCAAGGTGGGCGCCCGGATCTTGATTGAAAACATCCCTATCCATCCGTTGACCAGAGCCGCCTTCCCGGGGGAGTGCCTGGAAATGGCCCTGTCCGGCGGTGAAGACTACGAAATTCTTTTCACCGCCGGCGCTGCCGCCGGCAACCTCGGTCCGGCAGCTCCGTTGAGCGCAACGGCCATCGGCGAGATTACCGCCGAAAACTGCGGCAAAGTAGTCCTTGTTGATAAGTCAGGCCGGACCTTTGTTAAATCAAAAGCAGGCTGGGACCACTTTTCCCCCGCTCAAGCTTAGCACTGCCGGTCCGGTCGAGACCCGGCGCCTGGGGCGCGTCATCGGCAAACTGGCGGCGCCGGGCGATGTCTACCTGCTGGTCGGCGACCTGGGCGCCGGAAAGACCTGCCTTACGCAGGGCATCGCCCGGGGGCTCGGGATCAAAGGCTACGTGATGAGCCCGACGTTTGTGCTGGTCAGGGAGTACCGTCAGGGGAGATTGCCTTTGTTCCATATCGATTTGTACCGCCTTGATGACATGGCGGAACTGGGCGACCTTGGCCTGGATGGCTATTTTTATGGACCCGGGGTTACTATCGTGGAATGGGCGGAAAGGGGCCTGGGGCTATTGCCGCCGGGACATCTAATGGTTAAGATAGAGATTGGCCCGGAGAGCCATCGCGACCTGATGTTTCAGGCGGCCGATGCCAAACACCAGCGGATCGTCGAGGCCCTGGCCTCGATGCCGTAGTCGCACGTTGCACGTGCTGGTGTAGTCGCACGTTGCACGTGCCGTTAAAAGATCACAGGCGGGGACGCTTGTGCCACCCGGTAAAATGATATTAGCTATTGACAGTTCTACCGAACTCGCCAGCATCGCCGTAGCCGCCGGGGACCAGATGCTGGCCGAGCTGTCGTGGAGTTGCGGCCAGAACCAGACGGTTGAACTGACGCCAAATATCCAGTATCTCCTGAAGCAGGCGAAGACGAGCGTCGACCGGTTGACGGCAATAGCTGTTGCCAGGGGACCCGGAAGTTTCAACGGCCTGCGTGCCGGCATCAGCGCCGCCAAGGGACTGGCTTACAGCCTTGGCATACCGCTCGTGTCTGCCGGCACCCTGGAAATCGAAGCCTGCCAGCAAGTCTCATATGGACTGCCTGTCTGCCCGGTCATGGATGCCGGACGGGGAGAGATTGCTACCGCATTGTATTACGCCGCCAGCGGCGAGTTGCAGCAAGTCATCGAGGAGCATGTCGCCACTCTGGAAACACTGGTAAGTTCTACCAGTACCAGGACGGTGTTCTGCGGCCAGTTGGCCAAATACGGCGCTGCCCTGAGGGAGCAACTGGGCGACCGGGCTGTCTTCCCCGCCGCACCGGCGCTGGTAAGGCGCGCCGGCTATCTGGCCTTCCTGGGCTGGAAAAGGCTGCAAAAGGGCGTTCGGGATGACATCAACACCATACAGCCCCTGTACTTGCGAGAGCCACACATCACACGGCCCAAGGTCCAGCGTTAGAGGTCTTCGAGGATAAGTGCCGAGGAGAATATCATGGTTCCCGACTTCAGTTTCCTGCCTGAAGACAAAGAGGGTTTCACCCGCTGTTTTGCCTGCGGCTGTGATAATCCTGTTGGCCTCAAACTCAAATTCGATTGGGACGGACGCACCGCCAGGGCCGAGTTCGTTCCCGGCGAGATTTACCAGGGCTGGCCGGGCATAGCCCATGGCGCTATTGTGATGGCTTTGCTCGATGAGGCCATGAGTTATGCCGCATTCTACAGCGGCTACAGCACGGTGACCGGGAGGATGAACGCCAGGCTGAAGAAGCCCGCGCCCATCGGGCAGGCATTGAAGTTGTCCGGCCACGTTACAAGACTGAACCGCAAGCTCATCGAGGCCGAGGCCGTGGTAACCGCGAACAACGGCCAGGAGATCGCCCGGGCTGAGGGGACCATGTACATCGTGAATAAGAACCGGTACTACAAAGATGCCGCGTAGGGAAAAGCGGCCTGCGGCAGCCCCGCCTGAAACGCCGGGTACCGGCTTCAGCGGTCATGTGGGGGAACAGGCCACCGGCAAGGCCCCGGGGGCCGTCATCTGGGACATGGATGGAGTGCTGGTGGATTCGGCGCGGCTGCATTTCCGGTCGTGGCGCGCCGCCTTCCGTTCCTATGGCGTAGGTTATACCTGGGAGGATTTCAAGGGCAGGTTTGGCCAAAAGAACGAGGTGGCCATCAGGTACGTGCTCGGCGAAGACGTAAAGATTGAAGTCATCGAAGACATAGCCGCCCGAAAAGAGAAACACTTTCGACAGTTGGTGGAGCAGGGGGAGATCGAGACCTTTCCCGGCGTGGTTACCCTGGTGCGGGCGCTTTACCGGGCGGGATTCTCGCTGGCGCTGGCTTCTTCGGCGCCGCGCCTGAACATCGAACTTATCGTGCGCAGGTTGAGGCTCAGCCGGTGCTTCCCGGTGATTATTTCAGCCGAGGACGTTGTCACCGGCAAACCTGAACCGGGGGTCTTCCTGCTGGCGGCGGAGAGGTTGAACGTCCCGCCAGAGCGGTGCGTGGTCATCGAAGACGCAGTGGCCGGCGTTGAGGCCGCCAGGCGGGCGGAGATGAAGTGCATCGCCGTGACCAATACCAATCCGGCAGGGAGCCTGGGGGCGGCGGACCTGGTGGTGGACTCCCTGAAGAAGGTCACGGTGGAAACAGTCCGATCGCTAATAGAATCTTGAATCTTAGATCGTAACTATGTTTATTCCGGTTGGCACCAGAGAACGAGTGGCGCGGCGGCGGTTTCCCTATGTCACCGTCGCCCTCGTCTTAGTCAATAGTGTCGTCTTTCTTCTGGAGTTGCTGCTGCTGGTCAGCGGCGGCCAGGCCACCCTGTCGGCGTTCATCCTGTCCTTTGGCGTCATTCCCTTTGCCGTCACCACCGGGCAGGACATACTTATCCCTTTTTACCTGACCCTGTTCACCTCGATGTTCGTGCATGGCGGCCTGGCGCATATCACTTTTAACATGCTGTACCTGCTTTCTTTTGGCGACAATGTCGAGGACCGGCTGGGCCATCTCCGCTATCTGGCTTTTTATATTGTCGCCGGGCTGGTGGCAACCGCAGTGCATATTGCCGTGGCTCCTTCTTCCAGGATTCCCTCGGTAGGCGCCAGCGGCGCCATTGCCGGTGTCCTGGCGGGCTACGTGGTGCTGTTTCCCAGGGGCATGGTCCGCCTGTTTCTCTTCTTCGTCATTTTTCTCATTCCGATTGCCCGGGTCCCCGCCCTGCTGTTTATCGGCATCTGGTTCGTCACCCAGTTTCTGAGCGGCGTGGCCTCCCTGGGCGTTGAGACTGCTCAGACCGGAGGCGTCGCCTACTGGGCGCATATCGGCGGCTTTGCCGGCGGGTTTGTCCTGGCCGGGATCTACCGGATAGTTTCCAGAAGGTAGCTCGCAATCTTCACCCTCACCCCATTCGCTTCGCTCAGGGCAGGCTCTGACCCTCTCCCGTCAAGGGAGAGGGAAATGTGTTGCCGATCGACTCCGGTTATGCCATAATATTTTTTGGTTTCCCGTCTATTCTTGGCCTCCGAGGAGATTTGCATGGAAAGGACTCTGGTACTCATCAAGCCGGATGGCGTCCAGCGTGGACTGGTGGGTGAAATTATTTCCCGTTTTGAAAGGACCGGCCTGAGGATCGTGGCCATGAAGATGCTGCAGGTGGATGCCAAACTCGCCGGGGAGCACTACGGCGTTCATTCGGGCAAATCCTTCTTTCCGAACCTGATCCGGTACATAACCATCTGCCCCATCATCGCCGTGGTGCTGGAAGGGAGGCACGCGGTGGAAGTGGTCAGAAAACTAATGGGAAAAACGGATGGAGCGGTTTCTCCGCCGGGGACGATAAGGGGGGACCTGGGTCTGGATATCGAGCGGAACCTGGTCCACGGCTCGGACTCGACGCTGAACGCCGAGAAAGAGATATTGCTGTTTTTCCGCGCCGAGGAGATCCACGACTATTCGCGGGATATCGACCGGTGGATTACTGAATCCTCAAAATAGCCGGGGCTTTTTCCCACAGTTGCTCGAGCTGGTAGAATTCCCTTGCGGCGGGGCCGAAAACGTGCACTACCACATCCCCCAGGTCAATCAATAGCCATC
>CAZFEA010000210.1:0-6327 GCA_964518085.1 uncultured Dehalococcoidia bacterium | reverse complement strand
AAGGCCCTGATCAGCAGCGACCCGGCAAAGTTGCCCGGCAGCGACATCCTGAGGATACGCTGGCAACGCGGCCAACTGGTGCCGGAAACATGGGCGATCAAAATAAACAAGGAGCTGGGAGGTGTGGCCGAAAACCTCGGCCTGTAAAGCGATCTAAGACTTAAGATTCAAGATTCAAGATCAATTGAAAAATTGAAAGATTGGAAGATTGAAAATTCTTCAATTTTCCAATCTTACAATCTTCTATTCGGCAATAAGGAGGACCGATGCCATTCCCTCATAAAGACCTGCGAGAATTTCTCAACGAAGCTGAGGAGCAAAAAGAGCTGGCCCGGGTAAAATCCCAGGTCCACTGGAACCTGGAAGCAGGCGCCATCGCTCGCCGGCTGTGCGAACTGGGACTGGGAAGAAGTGTCAACAAGGGGGGCACTCCGGCGGTCATTTTTGAGAATATAGCCGGTTATCCCCCAGGCTATCGCATTGCCGCCAACACCCACGCCAGCGTAAAAAGGGTGGCCATGATAATGGGGCACAGGAAGCCGGAAGACGCCACTTATTTTGAGCTGCAGGACATGTACCTCGAGGGCGTGAACCATCCGGTCAAGCCGGTAGTGGTCGAGACCGGTCCGTGCAAGGAAAACAAGCTTCTCGGCGACGATGTAAATCTCTACAAATTCCCGGCCCCCATGGTCCATGACGGCGATGGCGGAAGGTACATGTGCACCTGGCATTTTGTGATCACCAGAGACCCTGAAAGCGACTGGCTGAACTGGGGCATGTACCGGGCCATGATTCTCGACAGGAGGACGCTGTCGGGCATGATGGAAAACCTGCGGCACATCGCCATGCATCTTCGCAAATATGAGGCGATGGATAAACCCATGCCTTTTGCCATCGCCATCGGCCCGGACCCCATCTGCGGTCTGACTTCAGTGAGCCCGGTCCCCTTTGGGGTAGCTGAGGCTGACGTCGCCGGCGGCCTGAGGAAAAAGCCGGTGGAGCTGGTCAAGTGCGAGACCAGCGATTTGCTGGTACCGGCCAACGCCGAAATCGTCATCGAAGGCGAGGTACCGCCCAAAAAACGCGCTTACGAAGGGCCCTTCGGAGAATATACCGGGTACAGGGCGTCGCCCAGGGACCAGCGTCCGGTTTACCTGGTCAAGGCCATCACTTTCCGCTCGGACCCGATTTTGACCATGTCCAACATGGGTGTTCCGGTAGACGATTGTGACATAACCGGCAGCATTTTCCTTTCCGCCATGATCAAGAAGAACTTATTGCAGGCCGGCCTGCCCGTGGTCGCCGCGCATATGCCGCCCGAAGCGGCCTGCAACCTCCTGGTGGTGTCGACCAAAACCCCCAGCGCCGGCATAGCCCATGCCATTCGCAATATCGCTTTTACTACCGTGCTGGAACAAAGGTTCAAGAAGATACTGGTGGTAAACGACGATGTTGACATAACCAACGTGGCTGAAGTGCTTCATGCCTTCTCGACCAGGGTGCACCCGGTGCACGGACAGCATGTCAGCTACGAGCCGAGTCATCCGTTGTTCCCCTTTGCCAGCCTGCAAGAGCGCCTGGACAGGACAGCCCCGGGTTGCCTGTACGACGGCACCTGGCCGACCAACTGGCATCCCTTCGTAGCCGTGCCGCCGAAGTCGGCCTTCAAAACCATCTATCCCAAGGAAGTCCAGGATACAGTGCTTAAGAGATGGGAGGAGTACGGCCTGGCGAAGTGAGCCCCGTGGTATAATGTAGCCCAATTCGAGACGGGAGGCCAAGCATGAAGACTGGACAAAGACCGATGAGCTATGCTCACGAGGCAAGAATAAGAACGATGTCTCACAGGCAGGGCCGCCTGTGGTACCGGTCATTTTCCGGGGAAGGACCCATGAGCTATGCTCACGAGGCAAGAATGAGGATGATGTCTCACAGGCAGGGCCGCCTGTGGTACCGGTCATCTTCCGGGGAAGGACCCATGAGCTATGATCGCGAGGCAAGAATGAGGACGATGTCTCACAGGCATCCGCCGGTGGCGGACGCCAGAGGCAGATGGTACCGGTCGTTTTCCGGGGGATTAATACTGTGGTTGGGTTTGGCACTGGCGCTGGCCGCCACGGCATGCGGGCAATCAGTGTCAACGCCGCCGCCTGGCCCCACCGGCCCCCGGGCCGAAAGACCGGCCCCGGCTCAGAGTGAATGGGACAAGACGGTGGCTGCCGGTAAGAAAGAGGGCAAGGTGATGGTCTATACGATCATCGGCCCCGAAACGAGGGGCGCCCTGTCTGCGGCATTCAAAGACAAGTATGGCATTGATCTGGAGTTCGTTTCCGGCGCCCGTGGGGCGGAGCTGACCCAAAAACTGCGGACGGAACGGCAGGCGGGGCTTCACCTTGCCGACGTGGTTATCGCCGGGACCACCGACCTGATCCCGGACCTGAAGCCCAAGGGCCTCCTCGAGCCCATGGACAAGTTTCTGGTCTTGCCCGAAGCCACGGATGCCGGGGCATGGAGGGACGGTAAGTTTCCCTTCCTGGACAAGGACCATACCGCTGTCGGCATGTTGACCCAGTACCTGAGATTCATGGTCCGGAACACCGACATGGTGAAGGCCGGCGAGGTCACTTCCTACAAGGACCTCCTGAAGCCGCAGTGGAAAGGCAAGGCAGTGCTCCGTGACCCCACGACGACCGGAGCGGCCAATACCTGGGTCACTTTCCTTTCCTTGAAAGCCTGGGGGATGGAAGAAGCAAGAACGTTCTTGAAGGCATTTGCGCAGACGGAGCCGGCTATTCTCCGGGACACCCGCCTCCATGTGGAATGGGTGGCCAGGGGGAAATTCCCCCTGGGGGTAGCCACCAGGATGGAGGATACCGGGGTATTCATGCGCATGGGGGCGCCCATCGCCTGGGTCAGCGTGGCTGAAGGGGGACTGGTCTCTCCGGGTTCAAGCAGCCTGGGCATTATCAAGGACCCGGCCCATCCCCACGCCACCAGGCTTTTTGTAAACTGGCTGCTGACCCGGGAGGGACAGACGGCATTCATAAGGGGTTATGCCTACCCCAGCGCGCGCACCGACGTGCCTACCGACAGCATCCCGCCGGGTAACCTTCCGTCACCGGGGGAAAAGTTCTACCTCGATGACGAGGACAATGTCCTGGCCAAGTCCGAAATGCTGGCCGTGGGCAAGGAGATTTTTGGATCGCTGGTAAAGTAGAAGGTAACAGGTGACAGGTAACAGGCGACAGGGAGGCCTTCTTAAATCTTGAATCTTTAATCCGATCTTCGGAGCGTAGCCATGGAGTGGGAATCCGATTTCGAAGTCCTTTACGGACGTGACAAACAACTGGATACAGGCGAGCCCTTTGAGACCTATGTCGTCAGCTGCGATACCTACGAAAGGAAGTACGTCCTGGCCATGATCAAGAAGGAGGAGGCCGTGGATGGCTGGGAGAAACTCTGGGTGCGTAATTTCCAGGGACAGGTGCTGCCCAGGCCATGGTCGATCAAGATAATCAAAGAGGTCGCCGCACAATGGTAGGGCATCCGGGCGCTTCCGACCGGGATTCCATCGAATCGGAGGTCCTGGTGGTGGGCGGTGGAATGGCCGCCTGCCGGGCGGCTATCCGCGCCAGGGAGATGGGGGCTGATGTCATAATGATCGACAAGGCCTATGTGAGCCGCAGCGGGGCGACGACATTCGCCCACGTGATGATGGCTCCGCCGCCGAAAAGCGATAGCGAGTGCGAGGCCTGGTATAAAGAAATCGTAGAAGACAGTGAATATCTGGCCGACCAGGAATGGGTCCAGGCCGTCATGAAGGAACATACCGCCAGGATCAGGGATCTGGAAGAGATGGGCGTTGAGTTCGAGAAGACAAAAGATGGTGAGTTCAACCAGACCATCGCCCGCGGGCAACGGGTTGGGCGGTCGATCCATTTCGACGGCGCCAAAATGCTCGAGGCGCTAAGGGCAGCGGCAGAGAAAAAAGGCGTCAGGGTGATGGACCGGGTCATGTTGACCCATCTCCTGACCTCGGATGGGCGATACCCGACAGACGGCAGGGTGATCGGCGCTACCGGGCTTCATACCAGGAAGGGCCGGTTCATGGTCTTCCCGGCAAAGGCAGTTGTCCTGGGTACGGGGCCGTTCACTTCCGATCTCAATTTCAACTACATCGACAACTGCACCGGCGAGGGGACCGCGGCCGCCTACGAGGCCGGCGCCGAGCTGATGGAAATGGAGTTCGGCCAGCACGGCACTATCAACTACTTCGCCGGCAAGCTGAAAGTCATCGGGCAGAGCAAGCTCCAGGGCCAGGGCACGAAAATCGTCAACCGCCTTGGCGAACGGATCATGGAGAAATACGATCCTAAGTTAAAGGAGCTTACCACCCTTGGCCTCATCGCCCAGGCGGTGACCAAAGAGGCCATGGAAGGCCGGGGCCCGTGTTACTTCGACATGCGACACCTGACCCAGGAGCATATCGACCACATGCGCCGTGTCCTGCCGGTATTGATGAGGGGCTTCGACAACGTTGGGATCGACGTTAGAAAACAACTTCTCGAGGCGGCGCCGCTGTGCGGCATCATGGCCAGCGGCTCCGGCGCCGGGATCAGGGTCAATACCAGCTCCGCGACCAGGATTCCCGGGCTGTACGCCTGCGGAAATGCCACCAAGCCTCCGCATGGCTGTTCCAATATTGCCGCCATACCCCAGTCATACGCTTCGCTATCGGGATACCGGGCAGGGGAGAATGCCGCTATCGAGGCCCGGAAGCTGCTCCTGGAAAAGCCGCGTCCCGAGCAACTGAAGGAGCTGGAAGCAATGGATATGGCGCCTTTGTCCAGGCGCCTGGCGATAAACGGCAGCCAGGTTGTGCACGAGGCGTTCCGGGCGATCGCCAAGGCGCCTTACGGCTTGTTCAAGAGCGATGCCCGCATCAGGGAAAGCCTGGCCCGGGTGAGGGATATTAAGGAGAACCTGCTTCCTCGGGTAGCCGCCAGGGATGCTCACGGCCTGGTGAAGGCTACCGGCGCCCGCAGTGTCGCCCAGACTATAGAGCTGATGCTCCTGTGCGCCCTGGAACGGACGGAGTGCCGCGGGCCTCACTACCGGGAAGACTATCCCTATCGCGATGATATAAACTGGCTCAAATGGGTGATTACCAGGAACGTCAACGGCAAGCCGCATATCGAAGCAGTCCCGGTGCCGTTTGAAAAATACCCGCTCAAACCGTTGCAACGGAAAAGGATTCCCCATCCCATCCAGATCAAGCTGCCATAGGAGGTCGCCGTGCCGGTAGAAAATATAGACCTGAAAAAATGCGATGGCTGCGCCGTCTGCATCGAAAGCTGTTCAACCGACGTGCTGAGAATGGACGACAGTACGGGCAAGGTCTACGTTGCTTATCCGGAAGACTGCCACAGTTGCTCGCTGTGCGCCGCCGACTGCCCCGTAGGCGCCATCCAGGTCTCTTTCGTCACCCATATCCCCCCCGAGTTGCTGCCATATTAGTGCGTAGCGGCGTGTTTGGTAGGCAAACCCCTACCCTGCATGGTCTTTTGTTTCAGGAGGTGAGTCATGAGACGTGTTCTTTTGGTAGCGTTCTTAACCGGACTGCTGGGAGTTTCGGTCGCCCTTGCTTACGCCTGTCAGGAAGGCCGTCCCACGCCAGATCTGACGCCGGCGCCTCAGCCGGCGCCAAAAGAAACGGTGGCGACGCGACCAGCGGCTGCCATTACGGTAACGCCTGCGACCCCAAAGCCGGTTAGCCCCGCCCCAAAGACCACCATGACCCCGGCGCCTGAATCGAGATGGGGCAACCGCGCTCCCCTGCCGGAAGCCAACTCGGAGTTTGCCATAGCCGAACTGGATGGCAAGATCTACGTCATCGGGGGGTATCCATCGACGCGCGTTACCGTGGCCGCGGTGCAGGTATACGATTCGCGCACTGATAGCTGGCAACTGGCCGCGCCCCTGCCCGAGCCCGCCAACCACGGCATGGCCGCCGCGGTCAACGGCAAGGTCTATCACATCGGAGGCCAATCCACCGCTGCCGGAGGCGAAGCCGCAGGCTACCTGGACGCGGTCTACGAATACAGCCCGGACACAGGAAGGTGGCTTGCCAGATCACCCATGCCCACCAAACGCAGCGCGGGAGTCGCCGTGGTTGTCGGGGACAAGATTTATGTCGCCGGCGGCCGCCCGCCGCGGGGAAGTGATTTCGCGGTATACGACGCCCGCCAGGACAAGTGGACGGTGTTACCGGATCTCCCCACGGCGCGCAACCATATTGCCGGGGCCGCCATCGACGGCAAGGTATAC
>CAZFEA010000209.1:269-6366 GCA_964518085.1 uncultured Dehalococcoidia bacterium | reverse complement strand
CCAGAGCACAGCACATTTGCCCAATATATTGCAAGCTAATATCCTGTCAGGACACCAGTATCCCTATGTCCCCCTTTTTTCAAGGTGACAGCAAGAGAGAAATCCTTGACAATGTTTCAGCCTGTGGGCTAGACTTCTTTTCGAATCCATGTTCCTCTTCCCTTGGAAACTTGTAGCACCCGGCCCTGAAAGCCAGGGCCTAGCTTCGCGAAAAAAGGAGACCGGTGAGCACCGATATTCCCAAAGCCTATAACCCGGCCATGGTGGAAACCAAGTGGTACCGGTTCTGGCTGGACAAAGGTTACTTCACTCCCGGTACTGAGCCAGGCCGCAAGACCTTTACCATTATCATGCCTCCTCCCAATGTCACCGGCCAGCTACACATCGGCCATGCCCTGACCGCTGCCCTGGAAGATATGATGGTGCGGTATCACCGCATGAACGGTTATTCCACGCTGTGGCTCCCCGGGACCGACCATGCCGGCATCGCCACCCAGGTGGTGGTGGAGCAAATGCTGGCCCGGGAGGGGACCACCCGCCAGGCGCTGGGAAGAGACAAGTTTGTCGAGCGTGTCTGGGAATGGGTTCGCAAGCACGGGGGCATCATCTCGGAACAGCACCGCCGCCTGGGCGCTTCCTGCGACTGGAGCCGCGAACGTTTTACCCTGGACGAAGGTCCTAGCCGCGCCGTGCGGACGACCTTTGTCAATCTTTACAAGAAGGGACTGATCTACCGTGGCGAACGGATTACCAACTGGTGTCCCCGCTGCACCACGGCGTTGTCAGACCTGGAAGTGGACCATAAGGAAGTTGAAGGCAGCCTGTGGCACTTCAACTACCCCATGACTGACGGCAGCGGCTTTGTCACCGTAGCCACTACCAGGCCGGAGACCATCCTGGGCGACACCGGCGTCGCCGTCAATCCCTGCGATTGCCGTTATGTCGAGCTAGTTGGGAAACAGCTTGTATTACCGGTCATCAAGAGATTGATTCCAATTGTCTCCGACGAGGCTGTGGATGCGTCTTTCGGCAGCGGCGCGGTGAAGGTGACCCCGGCTCACGACCCGGTGGACTTCGAGATCGGCCAGAGGCACAGGCTGCCCCTGGTAAACATACTCAATCCCGATGGAACGATGAATGAAAACGCCGATCCCTACAAAGGCATGGACCGGTTCGTCTGCCGCAAGGCTATTATCCAGGATTTGAAAGAGCAGGGTTTGCTGGTCAAGGTGGAAAAGCATGTCCACCAGGTGGGGCACTGCAACCGGTGCCAGACCCCGGTCGAGCCCTGGGCCAGCAAACAATGGTTTGTCTCCATGTCCGGCCTGGCGGCGCCGGCCATCGAAGCCGTCCGCAGCGGTAAGATAACTATCGTCCCCGAGCGCTTCACCAAGGTCTACTTGAACTGGATGGAGAATATCCGCGACTGGTGCATCAGCCGCCAGTTGTGGTGGGGCCACCGCATACCGGTATGGTACTGCCCAAAATGCGGCCAGATAACGGTGTCCACGGATGACCCCAGGGTTTGCTCTCATGTCCACTGCCAGAGCGTCGACATCTACCAGGACCCCGATGTTTTGGATACCTGGTTCAGTTCCGGCCTGTGGCCTCATTCGACCCTCGGCTGGCCGGAGAAGACCCGCGACCTGGACTATTTTTATCCCACTTCCGTAATGGAAACCGGCTACGATATCCTGTTCTTCTGGGTGGCGCGAATGATAATGATGGGCATCGAGAACACCGGGGAAGTACCCTTCCGCACTGTTTACCTGCATGGACTGGTCCGCGATGAGCGCGGCGAGAAAATGAGCAAGCTGAGAGGGAACGTCATAAATCCTCTCGAGGCGATCGAAAAGTACGGCACCGATGCGGTCCGGTTTGCTCTGACTACCGGCAGCTCTCCGGGTAACGATACCCGGGTTAGCTGGCAGAAACTCGAGGCCAGCCGGAACTTCTGCAACAAGCTATGGAACGCTTCCCGGTACGTGGAAAGCACACTGCACAGGGGACCTTTTCCGGTTCCGGAAACGCTCCGGCACGTGCAACCTGCTGCTACACTGTCTGCGCTGGTGGCGAATGCCGCAGCCGTCGAAGACCGTTGGATTTTGAGTCGCTTCAATCGCCTCCTGGCCGATGTGGACCGGCTGGTCAAGGAATATCAATTCGGCGAGGCCGAAAGGCAAATCTACGAGTTCATGTGGGGCGACTATTGCGACTGGTACATCGAGCTATCCAAGATCAGGCTTCGGACCGGAGTCTCAGACCCCCGGCCGGTCTTGCTCGACATCCTGGAAAGGTCGATGCGGCTGCTGCACCCATTTATGCCTTTTATTACCGAAGAAATATGGCAGGGCCTGAGACCACATTTGAAAGATACTGCCGATTCCATCATGATAGCCCCTTATCCCTTGCCTGACGGGACCGCGCCTGATGTGGTTGCTGAACACGAAATAGAAGCCATAATTGAGATTGTCCGGGCCATTCGCAATGCCAGGGCCGAGGCGAAGGTCGAACCGGCCAGGTGGATAGAGGCCCGCATCTATGCCAGGGAGGCCGAGAAGACCATCGGGCCCCACACGGAAGCCATCGAGAACCTGGCGCGTGTGAGGCCGCTGAGCATTGCCGAATCGCTCCAGGAAAGGCCGCCGGGCAGCGAGGCCGTGGTCCTGGTGTTGTCCAGCGCCGAGGTGGTATTGCCTCTGCGCGGCATGGTGGACATCGAAGCAGAGAAAACCAGGCTGCTAAAAGAGATATCTGTCACCGAAGCCGAGAGGCAGGGACTGGAAAAGAAACTTGCCGACCAGGCTTTCGTTTCCCGTGCCCCGGCCAGCGTCGTGGAAAAACAGAAGCAGCGCCTGGCTGAGGTCTCGGATAAGATTGCCAGGCTCAAAGAGCGGATGGGAAAACTGGGTTGAACCGCTCGCTGGCGAGAATCATTACTCCATTCTTTGATGCTTCTCAGGCAAAGCCCAGTTGAGGGCGCCGGCGCACCAGGTTGACTGCCGCACCGAAGCCGAAGCCCAGCACCAGCATCAGAAGGCTGTACACGATCGGAGTGATGGTCATTGCCGGGTTATTGAGCATCAATGGTGAAGAGGCGATGGTCACCCCCAGTATCCCATTCTGAATGCCGAATTCGATTCCCAGGCAGATGCGCTGCGACTGATTCAGCCGTAAGAACGTGGCCAGGCCATACCCCATCAGCATTAAAGCAACGTCCAGTACTATTACCGGCAAACCGACTTCCAGCATCCCCCGAAAAACGATTTCACCTGTGCGGATGAGGGCCCCGACAATCACCATGACGAGCATAAAGGCGGACAGGATCTTTACCGGCCGGTTGGCCTTGCCCGTTAACCGGGGAAAGCGGGCATTGAGCGCCATGCCGACGGCCAGGGGTACGATGGTAATCAGTAGCAGTTGGGCGATAGTCTGCCGTACTGAGAGTTGGATCACCTGTCCGCTACCCATGAACCTGATCAATGCCAGGTTGACGAGGAAGGGAATCGTGAACACTGAGAGGATGTTGGTGAAAGCACTGAGGGTGACCGATAGCGGCACGTCGCCACGTACCAATAAGTTGAGTAGCGTGGAGTTAGATCCCCCCACGCATACCGCAATGACCACCAGCCCCACTGCCAGTTCCGGGCGCGAGAAATTGAAGAGCGATGCAACGGCAAAGCCAGCAGCCGGCACCAACGCCAACTGTCCCACAAGGCCGAGAGTAACCGCCTTTGGATAAACCAGGATGCGCTTGAAATCATCAACCACCAGCGAAAGCCCCACCCCGAACATCACTATAGCGAGAGCAATGGGGAAAAAGATAGTGATGAAGACATTTGATTCCATTTCATCTCCTTTTGATGCGCGCTTGCCCGATCCTCAAGCCCCTCCTTGTACCACATTGGACCTGACCTGTCAAGCTGGCGGATTGAACCCGAAAATAGCGATCAGGCCATCGCTGACGTGCTGAACTCGTTTGCGCATCCCACCTTTATCCAATAGTCATAGGAAGAAAGAACTACAGGGTAGCTCTGGGGTGGTGGAGGAGGTTGAGGCCTTTGCGGGTATCGCTGGCGAAGCGTTCTTTTTCGCTTTTGGCCAGGCGGTAGTGGAAGAGCCAGTAGGTAAATTCCTTTAGTTCGTCGAGATTGAGGCAACCGTCCCGCGGGAACCCCTTTTCCGCCTGGAACATACGGAACAGGCCCTCTTTCTTGCAGCCATAAACTCTTTCGAAGGCTTCATCTTCAACGCCGGACATTGTTCGCCATCCCGAGGCATGGCGTTCTTTCCGTACCTCGGTCTCAACGGCAAACTCCAGGGCCTGTTCTACCTCAACCCCATAGAAATAGTTCAAATGAGCCCGGTATTTGGCGGCCCCTATGAGCCGCCGGAACTCGGAACGGGACAACTCCATGGGGAAACGGTTCTTGAAAAGAAGGTCGTTGACCTCTTCCTGTGGGACCATGGAGGCCACTGTGTCCAGCAACCGCTGGGCCAGCATCAGCCAGTCAAAGGCCTCACCGCCGATAATGTAGCGGTACCGCTTCCTCTTATAGACCTCTGCTGGACTGTGCCATAGATTGATGGCTTCAAGAAGGGCAATAAACCAGGACTCGCCCGCCTGGATGGCCGAGGCAAGATGTTCTATGGCTTGCCGGTCACCGGACAGAAGGGCCGTATTCTTTTGTTGAGTTACCTCCGATGGCATCGCCGTACTATTCTAATACAGAGGACTAATTAACGCTGAGTAGCGGCTTGATTCATCAAGCCCTGATCGTGTTTGATAAATCAAACCCCTGCGTGGCGCGTATCAAGTAACATCCAGGGTCTTTCGCCAGACGTTCGCCAGCCCGGACAGATAATCCTGCTTCCGGGCGACGGTTTCTCTTACCTTTCCTGCCATGTTGTAAAACTCCCTGATCGTTTCCATTATAGCGGAAAGCTTCGGCTGGTAACAGGCGGCGGCAGTCTTCCGGTCCTTGCTGGACTCACTAACAGCTTCGGCGGCCAGCATCCCGCTCTTCAATGCCAGGTTGATACCCTCACCGGTAATCGGCATGAGCAGCCCGGCAGCGTCACCTACCAGCAGCGCGTTGCCGGTAGCAGGAACGAATTTGCCCGAAATCAACTGGCTGAACAGGGCAGGCTCAACGCAGCCATCCTTTTTTTCGGGAGCGCCCGGTGGTTCAAAGGCATAGTCTTTGCCCAAGACGTCGACAGCCAGATGCCTGAGGTTTTCCTGCTGTTCTTTGCGGCAGCCGAGCTCCAACACCGCGTAATCATCCTTGAGGTAGGCGCTGAAATAAAAAGGGACGTACTCAGTCGGGAAGAAGGCATGGAACCAGCCTCTTTCCATGTCCAGCCGGCAACGGTGATATTCCTGGACCGCCTGGCCGTAATACACCACGAGGTCGGGGTACAGGTTCTTCCTCACCGTCGAAGCGGCGCCATCGGCAGCGATAAGCCACCTGGTAGTGATGGTCCGCCAGGTGTCGCTGTTTTCAGTGGTGATCTGGTACACCCCGTCAACATCGACAACCCGGTCCACCCGCGTATCATCCACCAGTTCTGCGCCGGCGGCTTTGACCTGTGCGTTCA
The DNA here is from genome assembly GCA_964518085.1 of uncultured Dehalococcoidia bacterium. Taxonomy (GTDB): domain Bacteria; phylum Chloroflexota; class Dehalococcoidia; order JACQUA01; family JACQUA01; genus JACQUA01. Next base: position 765 of record CAZFEA010000209.1, on the reverse strand, counting down.
TCCAGTGGTCCAACTGGTCTCTCCAGGTAAAATGTGCCCGCCGTTCGATGGTCTCCCGTCCGGCGCCGGGAACGTGTATCACGTAGCCCTTGAGGTCTGTCGGGTCGGCCAGGCAGCCGCCGGGGACCTTACCGAACAAGCTCAGCAGGTCCTGGCTCATGCGGCTCATGATCATCCCGGTGCATGTCTTCACCCGGGGGGTGCGAGCCTTTTCCAGCAGAAGGGTCTTGAAGCCGTTACGGGCACAGTTCACAGCCGCCATAGACCCTGCCGGGCCTCCACCCACCACAACAACGTCGTAGTTTGTTGAGTTCATCGTATCTCCTATCTCCTGTTCCGTTTCAAAGCCTTTCTCATCTTCCCGTAGGGAAGCGTATTCAACACATCCCCGGCCTGGCACCAGCCCCGCCGGGCCATTGCCACGCCATATTTGGCGAATACCAACTGGTCCTCCCGGTGGGCATCAGTGCCGATGACCAGTTTCACCCCCAGCTCC
>CAZFEA010000209.1:0-259 GCA_964518085.1 uncultured Dehalococcoidia bacterium | reverse complement strand
GCCTGTGTCCGCCTTCGCAGGCAGGGCCGCCTGTGGTACTGGTTGTGATGCCCGTACCAGCGCTCACAGGCACGGAGGCCTGTGCCACCCCCAGTTACTTGTTGCCTGTTACCTGACGCCTGTTGCCTGATGCCTGTTGCCTGATGCCTATTGCCTATTCCCTTTTGCCTTTTCCCTAACTCCTATCTCCTATCTCCTACCCTATTCCGTTTCAAAGCCTTTCTCATCTTCCCGTAGGGAAGCGTATTCAACACATCCC
>CAZFEA010000208.1:370-6404 GCA_964518085.1 uncultured Dehalococcoidia bacterium | reverse complement strand
GTGGACAAACCCGGCTGGGAGCGGGCCATAGATATGCTGCTGGCCAAGATAAACGGAAACCCCTACGTCACCGAGGTCCCCCTGAGGACCCTGGAAGTAGTCACTCCGGCGCCGCCGGTGGCGGACCTGTCTCAGGCCAACATAGCCCTGGTAAATACCGCGGGCATCATGCCCTTTGGCAATCCCGATGCCTTCAAACGCCGGCGCAATAACCAGTGGCGAAAGTATCCTATAGCTGCCGAAATGGCTTTGAAGCAGGGGGAATGGGAGGCGATTCACAGCGGCTACAACACCATGTTCGTCAACGAAAACCCCAACCGTGGCATGCCGGTAGACGGCTTGAGGGCAGCGGAAAAAGAAAGACTGATCGGCCGTCTGAATGACTATTTCTATGTCACCCCCGGGGTCCAGGCTTCGGTCAACACCATGAAACAGATCGGGCAGGAAATGGCCCAGCAGATGAAGGCGGAAGGAGTGCAGGCAGCGGTGATGGTCAGCACCTGAGGGTCGTGCTCTCGCAGCGGCGCTGCGATAACCAAGGAACTGGAGAGGGCCGGCCTGCCTACGGCGATGATAACGGCCATGTACGCCTTGAGCAAACAACTGGGCGTACCCCGTTCGGTGACCGGCACCCAGATACCCCACCCCTGCGGCAATCCCCTTCTTTCCCCGGAGCAGGAGTTTGCCATGCAGAAAGAAATTACCCTGACAGCGCTGGAGGCCATCCGTACCCCCGTGTCCGGACCCACCTTATTCACCCCCAGGATCACTTACAGTTCCCGGTAGGTCTGCCCCTGCATATTTGTACCAATGGAGGAACTCATGCGTTTGGAGCTTTGCAGTTTCCCGGTAAAGAATATCGTATTCAATGGACAGTCCGCCTATAGAGACGGCGTCGTCTCCCTTTCCCGGCCGGCGGCGGTGGCCCTGCTGAAAGAAGACAAACGAATAGGGGAAGTGGACCTGGACATCGTTCATCCCGGCGACGAGGTGCGGATCGTCGCCGTGCGCGGCATATCCGAGCCCCGGATAAAATCCTCCGGGCCCGGTTGCGTCTTTCCGGGCATTATGTGCCCGCCGGCCACCGCCGGCGAGGGCGTCACCCACCGCCTGGCCGACACGGCTATCGTGACCACCGCCTATTACGGGTCGCAGATGCGGTCGGGGACCGGCGCTCCCAGCGCCTCCTTCCTGGACATGTGGGGCGCCGGGGCCGAAGTCACCCCATTCGGCGCTACGCACAATGTAGTGATGAGCCTCAACCTGGTAGACGGGCTGTCCGAGCCGGATGCCCATGACGCCATCCAGGGCGCCCAGTTCAAATTGGGGCAGCACCTGGCGGCGACAACCCTCGGGCTGGAGGCGCCCCAGAAAGAGGTGTTCGAACTTACCCCTGTCGATCCTGCCCTGCCCAGGGTGGTTTATGTCCTTATCTGCGTTACCACCCAGTTTACCCCCCACCCGGGTCACAGCCTCTATGGCCAGGGATTGCAGGAGTCGTCGCCCACCCTGATGCATCCCAACGAATTTTTCGATGGCGCCGTGGTCCGCGACGCCCGCCACGGCCAGTCCAATTACCCGATGAACTGGCACTGGCTGAATCAGCCGATAATCAAAGGCCTGTATCAAAACCACGGCAAGACGCTGAATTTCCTGGGGGTTATCTTTCACCGCACCAGCTTTACCACTCATACCGGGAAAGAGGTAGGGGCGCTGCTGGTGGCCCAGATGGCCAGGATGATCGGCGCCCAGGCCGCGGTGGTGACGCGGATGGGTACCTCGGGCAACAAGTTCGTCGATGCCATGCTCAACGTGCAGGCCCTGGAGCAAAAGGGCATCAAGACGGTATTTGTAACGCCGGAGTACGGAGGTCAACGGGGTGACGAGTTGCCCCTGATCTACACCGTGCCGCAGGCCGACGCCATCATAAGCACTGGTAGCCAGGAACGGCCGATAAACGTGTCCGCCCCCAAACGGGTGATCGGGCCTCCCGGGCACGCCGAGCTCCTGGACCTGGACCGGACCCCCGGCCGGAACCCGCCGCCGGCGGACACGGCTCTGGCGCTTGATGGTTGGGACCGCATTTCGGGCGGCATCGACTGGTGGGGCGGTAATTATTTCAAGTGTGTGGAGTACTAGGAGGAGAAATAGTCCCTGGGTAGTCGGGCTCGTCCCTGAGCCCGACACGCATACATGTTTCGGGGTCAGGGACGACCCCGAATACCGCTTTTCTTCTTGCGTTTGTATTAGGAGGAGAAATGTTCAAGCATCGAAATTTAATGGCTTTGGGGCTACTTACCGCAGCCCTGTCACTGGCTTCTGCCCTGTCGGCCTGTTCCCCGGCGACGCCCAGCCCGACGGTCGTCCCGCCAGCCGCGCCGGCGCCCCGGACCGAGGCTCCAAAGATTGCCCAGACAGCCGCGCCGGCGCCGAAGACCAAAGCCACGACAGCGGCGCCACCGGCCGCGGCCCCGAAGACCAAAGCCCGGACGGTAGCCGAAATCGCCACTCTGGAGCTCGGTCCCGAGCGGCAGAAGATACTGGAACAAGGGGCCCGGGACGAGGGCGAAGTCATGCTTTATACCACTTCCACCGGTCTGGAACCGGTGGCGGCGGCTTTCATGAAGAGATACCCCTTTGTCAAAATGGAGGTCTTCCGCGCCAATACCCCCTCCCTGATCGAGAGGACCCGGGCGGAAGCGACGGCCGGCAAACTGGGAGGGGACGTGGTCAGCGGCGGCCTGAGATCGTTCATGCCGCTGGCTGATTTCTTGGTCCCTTTCAAGAGCCCCGAAGCTGATTTCTCCGTCTATTCCAAAGGGGCGGTTAATCACATCACCTTCATTACTTTTGGCTACAACACCAAGGCTGTGGCCCCGGCAGACGTCCCCCGGAAATTCGATGACCTGCTTTTGCCCCGGTGGAAGGGAAAGATCGGCTTTCACGCCCCTCCCAATACCTTCCCCGCCCTGATAACCGCAGCCCTCATCGAAACCATGGGAGAAGACAAAACCAGGGACTACCTCAAGCGACTGGGCGAGCAGAACCTTTTTCTCTACCAGACCGGCGGCGTGGGAATGCAGGCCCTGATATCGGGGGAAACCCATATCGGCACGCAAAGTCACGCCAGCGTGGTGGATGGGAAGAAATCGGGGGCGCCGGTCAACTTTGTGGCCCTGGACCCTACCATGGCCACGGTGAGTCTCATCGGGGTGTTCGAGAAGACGGCCCATCCCCATGCCGCCATGCTGTTTATCGATTTCATGATCAGCTCCGAGGGTCACAAGGTACTGAGAGAAGAAGGCAACTATGCCTCCATGGAAGAAGTGAAGCAGGGCGAGGCCTGGGGGGTGAAGCTGCCCAAAAAGGTCAGGCTGGAATCTCCGGACGACGAAAAGAATATCAAGAAATGGTCGGATATGTTCAATCAACTGGCGGCCAAGAAGAAGTAGCGAGAAACACCCCCTCACCTTAATCCTCTCCCGCGGCGGGGAGAGGAGACCTCCCCTCTCCCTCGAGGGGAGAGTGTCAGGATGAGGGTGAGACACCTCCATGGCGGTACGATTTAGAGAAGCATTCAACGCAGGGCGGACCAACTGGATAGCTGTCTTGGTGACGGCTATCCTGGTCTACCTTGCGGCAACGCCGATCCTGTTCCTGGTCTTCGGCGCCTTCAATGAACGCGTCGGCGAACTCAATCTGACGCTGCAATATTTTGCCCGCGCCTACGGCGATTCCGAAATCCTCAAATTGTTTTCGAGAACGGCCGTTTTTGCCGTCGTCGGCGGCTTCCTTTCCTTGCTTCTGGGCGCCGCCGCCGCCTGGATTACCGAGCGGACCAACACCAGGTTGAGGTCCACGGTTATCGTGACCAGTCTGCTGGCCATGAGCATCCCCACCATCCTGGTGGCCATCGCCTGGGTAATGCTGCTCGGACCCGGCGCCGGCCTGATCAACATCTGGCTCAAGGGCCTGTTCAACCTCAGCGAGGCGCCGTTCAATATCTACACCATGGCCGGAATGATATGGGTGGAAGGAGCCATCGGCGCTCCCTTCGCCTACGTTTTGATGCTTCCTTTCTTTCAGTCCGAAGACCGGTCTCTCGAAGAAAGCTCAAAAATGAGCGGCGGCACAAGCTGGCAGACGCTACTGCGAATAACGATCCCTCTCAGCATTCCCGGGCTGCTTTCGGTGGCCATTTACCGCTTTATCCGGGGCATTGAGGCGTTCGATATTCCCGCCGTGCTCGGTCTTCCCCGGGGCATCGAGCTGCTCAGTACCAGGATTTACCGCGTAGTAAACGAAGAAATGTCCTACGCCCTGGGCAATGCCTATGCCATCGGGACAGCGCTGCTGTCCGTCCTGTGTATTTATTTCTATTACCGCGTTTTGAAACAAAGCCAGAAATACGCCGTGATCACCGGCAAGGGCTATCGTCCCATAAGACTGGACCTGGGAAGGTGGCGGTTCGCAGCCAGCGGGTATTTGCTACTTTACCTGCTCCTGGTCGCCATATTGCCTGTGGCTGCGGTTATCTGGAGCTCTTTCTTGCCCTATACCCAGTTGCCGTCGTTAAGCGCCCTTTCCCAGTTTACCCTGGTCAACTATCAGATGGTGATGGAAAAGATGCAGGTGTGGCGGGCGTTTCGAAATACCTTTTTCCTGGCGGCGCTGACCCCGGTGATTTGCGTCTTCCTGGCTACCATCGCTTCGTGGATTGTAGTCCGGACAAAGACGCGCGGCCGGTGGCTTCTGGATTTCCTTTCCTTTGCCATTATTGCCATCCCGGGCATAACCCTGGGTGTGGCCCTGGTCTGGGTCTACCTGTCTCTGCCCCTTCCTATCTACGGGACGGTGTGGATTCTGCTTATCGGCTATGTCACCGTCTTTCTGCCTATCAGCATGAGATTCATGTCACCGGCCATGGTCCAGGTGCACAAGGACCTGGAGGATTCGGCATACCTCTCCGGCGCTTCCTGGTCGGCCACTTTTCGCCGCATCCTGGCCCCGCTGCTGTTGCCGGCGGCCATCGGGGCGGGGCTGTACATATTCGTCCACATCTTCCGGGTGCTATCTATGGCCATAATGGTGTATACTCCCAAGACCATCGTGGTGCCGGTGTTGATATTCAATCTATGGGGTGAATCGCAGCAGGGCAACTCGATCCAGGCCCTGCTGGTGCTTACCGTCATCGCCGTGCTGCCTTTCGCCTTGCTCTACTACTGGGTTATCAAACGCTACGGGCTAGGCAGCCGGGCAACATAGCGGCATGGAATAAAACTCCCCTTAAGAATTTGAAAAGGGGGGAAAGGTGAGAGATGTCATATGAACGAAGACTCCAAATCGGAATCCCTGGCTAAAGGGGTCAAGCTCTATCTAGATAGCATGAGGAAATTTGTCAAAGATACTCTTATGAAGAAGTATCATGACCGTTGGTGGAAACTCGGAGTCATGACGAATCTTGACACGCCTTTGAAGAGATCAATCAAGGTCGCCATCCGACAACATGGTGGGATGAAGGACACGGGGTATCTTGAAGCCAGGCACTTGGCGGCAATCATCAGGGAAGATAACGCATTTGATCCCTTTTTTCCTGATAAAGGATGGACTCGAAACAACCTCCAAACTGCGGTCGAAGCCCAAAACAAAGCCGCTAGTTCAAAAGTTGGCGATTTAGAGGCCCATTGCGTTGGTGTTTTACTGAACAGCTTGGAACACTTACTGAGGTATCCCAAGTTACCTGAGGCTGATCACATCGCAAAGATTATTAGGGAAATCGGTCCAAACCCGCCAATTCAACCGGACCCAATCTCCAAAGTGACATTAGAAGAAAAAGCTCTTGGTATTTTGGCTCAATACAAAAACAATGAGGTGATGCTTGACGCCTTTTTCCAGTGGCCTACCAACCCCACCTCCATGAGCGCCGGATACGGGTTGGAGGAAAACTATCCCTACATCAGAAAGAATATTCAGACAAGATACAATATTTCACCATCACAGTCACAAGAGTGGTGTTGACCAGCTTAAGAAAACC
>CAZFEA010000208.1:0-360 GCA_964518085.1 uncultured Dehalococcoidia bacterium | reverse complement strand
GGCTTGGAAGAAAATTACCCCTGTATTCAGAAAAACCTCATGAGCCGTTTCGGCATGTCTTCGACTGAAGCAAACGAGCGCACGGGTGAGCTGAAGACAAAGTGTGGCATTCTGACAAACGAGGCTAAACTCCTACCGGAAAAAGAAAAGTACATAATAGGCGAAGTCCGGAAAACCCTAAAAAACCTTCTCTCCCAAGGCGACTATGAGACAGTACGAAGGCGGGGGGTTTTACAGCGCCTGCATACCGTCAGCGAGGAAGCAAGAAAGGCTCTGCTCCTGTTTAGGCGTCTAGAAATTGGTAAGGAATACCCCTTTCAACCTGACACCCAGCTCCAGGCCCACTTCATATCCGGGAGA
>CAZFEA010000207.1:0-6456 GCA_964518085.1 uncultured Dehalococcoidia bacterium | reverse complement strand
GCAAAAGCCTTTCCAGCGTCTGCTGCCAGGGGCCATTGGCGGCGGCCACGGACAGTGACAGGCCTTCCCAGATGGGCTTGAGACCCTCATATTTGCCTTTGAGGGCCTTGCCTGCCAGCTTTTTCATATTCTCAGGCTTCAGCACCAGGTGCCCATTGCTGCGCACGATGCCGGTGATCCCTGCATCCCGGGAGAGGAGCCTGACCTTCAACACATACAGCAAATTCCTGGCCGGCGGCGGAAGCTTGCCAAACCTGTCGGCCAGTTCGGCGGAAATGTCCTCTATTTCGCTTTCGCCGGTGACCTGGCTCATTCGCTGGTACAGGTCCAAACGCGTGCCCATGTCCGTGACGTAGGTCACCGGTATGAACGCGCTGAGGGGGAGCTCAACCGGCGGCAAAGCCGGTTTTGCCTGCACCGAGACCTCGGCGACCGGCTTTCCCTCCCTGGCAGCGGCCTTAAGTTTCTCCACCGCCTCGGCCAGTAGCTGGGTATAAAGCTCAAATCCCACCGCGGTAATCTGACCGGACTGCTCGGTCCCCAGGAGATTGCCGGACCCCCGGATTTCCAGGTCTTTCATCGCCAGGTGGAAGCCCGCCCCAAGCTCCGAGGCCTCAAAAATGGCTTCCAGGCGCATCTCGGCCTGGGCGGTCAGCTTCCTGTCCCGGGGATACAGGAAATAGGCATAGGCCCGCTGTGAGCTTCGCCCGACGCGCCCGCGCAACTGGTAAAGCTGGGTAAGGCCGAGTCTGTCGGCATTGTCCACTATCAGCGTGTTCACATTGGGCAAATCGAGACCCGATTCGATGATAGTAGTGCACACCAGAACGTTAGTGTTTTTCTCCGAAAAGTCCAGCATCACTGTTTCCAGTTTGTCCTCGGCCATCTGCCCGTGACCGACGGCTATCTTTGCCTCGGGAACCAGCTTTTTCAACTTCTCCGTCAGGGAACCGATTCCATGCACCCGGTTGTAGACGTAAAAGACCTGGCCGCCGCGGGCCAGCTCCCGGAGTATGGCTTCTCTGACCACCCGGTCGTTGTATTCACCCACCATGGTCTTGATGGGAAGACGTTCCTCGGGCGGGGTCTCGATCAGGCTCATGTCCCGGACGGATACCAGGGCCATATGGAGGGTGCGGGGAATAGGTGTGGCGGTAAGGGTCAAGACATCCACCTCGCTCCGGACCTTCTTGAGATATTCCTTGTGCATTACCCCGAACCGCTGCTCTTCATCAATGACCACCAGTCCCAGATTTTTGAACCTGACATCGGCCTGGATCAAGCGATGGGTGCCGATGGCGACGTCGATCTTGCCTTCGGCCAGGGCCTGGACTATCGCCTTTTGCTCTTTTTCCGGAGTAAACCGGCTCAGTTCGGCGGTCTTTATGGGAAACGGTTTCAACCGATCGCTGAAGGTCTGATAGTGCTGGTGCGCCAGGATGGTCGTCGGGACCAGTATGGCCACCTGTTTTCCCTCCATGACGCATTTGAAGGTTGCCCTGAGGGCAACCTCGGTCTTGCCGTAGCCCACTTCGCCGCACACCAGGCGGTCCATTGGCTGAGGGCCCTCCATGTCCTCTTTGACCTGCCGGATGGCTTCGAGCTGATCGGGGGTCTCGACATAGGGAAAAGACGCCTCCAGTTCCTGCTGCCAGACAGTGTCCGGCGAAAAGGCATATCCCTTGCGGGCTTCCCTTGTGGCGTAGATTTCCAGCAGCTCCCGGGCAATCTTCTCCACCGCCTCCTGGGTCTTTTTCCGGGTCCGCCGCCACTCCTGGGTGCCGAGTTTGCTTATGGCTGGATCGATGTCGGTGGCGCCGACGTACCGCGTGACCCGGTCTATTTGCTCTACGGGCACGTAGAGCTTGTCCTCGCCGGCATACTCCAGGATGAGGTATTCCCGCTCGTTGCCGTCAGCCGTCATGCGGCGGGTTCCGGCAAACCGGGCCACGCCATGATCGGCGTGGACAACGAAATCGCCCGGCTCCAGTTCCGAAAGGTAGAGCAACTTCCGAGGCGGCTGCTTTTTGGCCTCACGCCTCTGCTTGACGAAGCCAAAGATTTCCCGGTCGGTAAACAGGAGGTAGTTGTTTCCCCCGGCGTCCTTAAAAGACCAGCCTCCGTCCAGCATCCCCTGGACCAGGGCTATCTCGCCGGCCGCGGGCAGGGCCTTCAAATCAGGCTGCGGCGGGGCCACTATTTCGTACCCGGACAGCAGGCCGGATAGCCGCTGCGCCTGATGGGAGACGATCAGGATGTGGTATGCCTCCTCTTTTGAGCGGACCACATCCCGGACAAAATTCTGCACCTGGGCGCCGTAGCTCGGGGCGACGGAAAATGCGAAGTGGAAAAGATCGGCTGGATCGGGTGGCACAGGCCTCCGTACCTGTGAGTCATTGTTTGAGGGATCGGCCCCGTATTCCGGCACGGCCCGCCGTGCCGCTACAGCAGGCCCATCGCTTTCCATGAGACCGGCAGTCTTAAGCTCCAGCAAAGGCGCCATGGCCTGAAACTGCTCCTTCAGCGCCGTCCAGGAAAGATGCGGCGCCGGAAAGCCGGGCGGCAATTCGCCCTTTTCTTCCAGGGCGTTGCGCAACCGGGCGGCGTCCGCTTCCATTTGCTCCATGGTCCCCTCGATGCGGGATAACTCCCCGGTAATCACCAGGCTTCCCGGAGGCAGGTAGTCCAGAAGCGTGCCGCTATTAAACAACGGGGCATAAAACGCCATACCGGCGAACTTCTGCCTTCCCCGCAGCATTTCCAGATCTTGAATGAATATTTGCTTCGTTTCCGGGTCACACTTATCAAGCCCGAGCTTGCCCTGCCACCGGTCGAGGACTTGTTCCAGGTCCGCAGGCAGCCACATCTCCAGGGCCGGCTCGACCGTCAGTTCACCGACCAGCTCGCGGGAACGCTGGCTGGCAGGATCAAAATACCTCAAGCTCTCGACCTGGTTGCCTGCCAGTTCCAGGCGCACTGGCCAGGTATAGCCGTAGGGATAGATGTCGATGATGCCGCCGCGGCGGCTGAAAGCGCCGGGGGCTTCTACTGTCGGGCTTGCTTCGTAGCCCATGGCGTCCCACTTTCCCAGTAGCCCGGTTATGTCCACCATCTGGCCCTGCCTGATGGTCATGGAGGAGGTGACAAAGGCTTCCCGGGGGATAGTCCGCTGCGCCACGGCGCTGATGGAGCTGACGATGATCAGCGTATTGTCTTCCCCCTTTGGCCAAAGGGGGATAGAGGGGGATTTTCCTGACTCAGATTCTTGCAGATCAACCAGGCAAGACAGTACCTTCATCCTGGCCTGGGCGGTGCCGACATCCGGAGTCAGCCGCTGGTAGAGGAGCGCCTCCGGTTCGGGATAATGAAGCACCGTCGCCCCCGGGCTCCAGGGCATGATCTGCTCGTAGAAGCGCCGGGCCTCCTCTGGGCGTGCGGTTATGACCAGCGCCGGCCGGGGGACCAGCCTTCTTATGGCCGCCGCCAGGTACGGCCAAGAGGAAGGCGCGGCGCTGACACAGGCCTTCCCCTGCGCTTTTACCAGTGCCGCCAGATCGCGAAACTGTGGCTGGCCCTCAATTAGACCGAGCAGCTTTGATAAATCCATTGCTAAAACCGGTACCACAGGCGCCCCCGCCTGTGAAAAGATTATCTTTATGCCTTGATCGCCCGCACGGACGGTCAAAGACGACTTTGGTTTGAGGCAAACACCTAAAGGGCTGGTCCGTGATGGGCCAGCCCTTTGTTTACATATATTCTACCAGATTAGCTAGCGGTGCAAATTGTCGGCTTCATTTGTCAAGCCCTTGTCCGGTTTGATGAGTCAAACACTGCAGCAAGACAAACTTCTCAAAGAGATATTGACATCAGACGTCAAGACGTCTATTATTTCGTAACAGTATGAAAAGGGACAATGCCAGGTATGCTCCCGGTCAGGTACGCGACGCAATCGTTCAAGTGCTGTCATTAACGTCGAAGCCACTTTCGGTCAATGAAATAGAAGAACGTATTTCTTGTTTGATAGGGCGGACACCGGCTTCATCCGTCCGTTCGTACCTGCGACTGAACACACCCGACTTGTTTGTGCGCGAGACGCGGGGGATGTATACAACACAAAAAACGGTTGGTGCAATCCAGACGGGTTTCCCGGGTTTCGCATCATGGCGTGAGCCGGCGCGGTTCGGCAACTCCACAATCTTTCATGCGGACTGCTTCGATTGGATAGAGCAGCAGGAAAATGACAGCATCCACGCAGTGGTCACTGATCCACCCTACGGTTTGTATGAATACTCCGCGGAGCAACAGAACAAACTGCGACTTGGGAAGGGTGGCGTGTGGCGAATTCCACCATCGTTCGACGGACAGATCAGGAACCCCGTCCCAAGATTCACGACTCTGACTGCGCAGCAACTCAAAGAACTTAGAATCTTTTTCTTCTACTGGGCGAGACTGTTTCTGCCCAAACTGGTCCCTGGCGCTCATGTCATAGTTGCGTCCAATCCGCTGGTGTCGTACTTAGTCTCAGGCTCGCTATCAGACGCCGGGTTGGAACGGCGTGGTGAGATCATTCGCCTGACGATGACCTTACGGGGCGGTGATCGCCCGAAGGCCGCGAGTAACGAGTTCCCGGGCATCAGCGTAATGCCGCGCTCTATGTGGGAACCCTGGCTTATCTACCGCAGACCGATTGAAGGGAGAGTACAGGATAACCTGAGGAAGTGGGGTACCGGGGGATTGCGTAGGCCATCGGATGAGAAGCCTTTCGGAGACGTGATCGTGTCAGCGCCGACCAGGAAAACTGAACGTGCTCTGGCGCCCCATCCAAGCCTGAAGCCACAGGCATTTCTGCGACAGGTTGTCCGTGCCGCGCTGCCACTGGGCAACGGGACCATTGTTGACCCGTTCGCCGGCGCCGGATCGACGCTGGCAGCGGCCGAGGCCCTGGGATATCAGAGTATTGGGATCGAAAAAGATGTGCACTTCTTCGACATGGCTTGCATTGCTATACCGAAACTTAGCCGGCTCGTGACGAACGGGGCACGTTAGATACGATATATCCAGTTCTGCCTCAGTTTGTCAATGCCCTCCGGATGGCCGTTGAAATAGCGGTTCTCCGTGAGAACACGCGAGTGCCTGGCGAGACTGGCCGTGAGCATGTCAGAGAGAACCCCCGACATGATGGCCGTCCGCAACATGTCGTCCATTCGTCGCAGTCCCTTGTGAGCCAGAAATGAGTTAACGTCGTAGAAAAAATCGTAGACATCTTGCATGGCCATCTGAAAGTCCTCTCGTCTCAATCCAAACGGAAGAACCGCCGCCGGGTTGAACTTTGTGACATCGACCGCGTTTCTGGTAATGGCCATGTATTCCTACTCCGCAGCCAGATATTCGAGTTTCATGACGGACAATTGTACCGCTTTGCCTCGGCTCCGACAACGTGCGCCTGCACCCCTGCGAATAATGTGCTGCTGCGCTCCCGGAAATAGCGATCGCTTTGGCTCTCATTCCGTGAGCAGAAAACAAAATTTCATACATGTGCCTCATGTCCGGCAGTCCGGTGTAGTCCGGTAACTCCGGTCCTTTTTCGTTTCTTTTTTTTCGTTCTTTTTTTTTCTTGACATTGGCACGCCCGTTATGGTAGATTGCCCTTCAGCGTTTTCACCGAGCCGGCAGAAATCTTTTTCTATGGGGTTCACATGGTAGAAAGAATCGTAGAACGGAAACGAGAACCCGAACCTGTTGAAACGGCATACGACCAGCAGCGGCGCAACGACAATGAGAAACTGTTCCGCAAAGCCAGGGGCAGGGTCATCGTCAAGGGCAAGGACGTTCCCTGGGAGCAGGGTCGCCAGGGTCTCATTAAGTTTTACGTATGGGACGCCAACTGGGACGAGATGGGGACACCCTACTGGCGCATTTTTATTAACCATATCAAGAAGCACTCGGGTAAGCACATTCACCAGGGCGGGCTGGTAATCTACGTCCTCGAAGGTAAAGGCTATTCCACGGTTGACGGCGTCCGCTTTGACTGGGAAGAAGGCGACCTGATCGTCCTGCCCATCAAGCCCGACGGCGTGGAGCACCAGCATTTCAATCTGGACCCCAATGCCAGCGCCTACTGGATGGCCTTCATATACATGCCGATGCAGGAACAGGCAGGGGTAGAGTTCGTCCAGGTTGAAGACCACCCGGACTGGGTGAGCTCGAAGAAGAAATAACCCCAAATAATTTAGATAAGGAGTTATTCCGATGGCTGCAACAAAGGGAAAGACTGATCTCCTCCAGCAACTTTTCAAAAAGCGCGATGCCGAGCGCGAGCGCATGAAGAAGACCATCAAGGTGGTCAAGGGCAATAGCCTGATCCCGGAAACCAATGCCATGGGCGTCTACCGCTGGTACCTCCATCCCAGCATCGAGACCAGCGCCATACGCACCATTCTGTTCTGGACGCAGGAG
>CAZFEA010000206.1:0-6489 GCA_964518085.1 uncultured Dehalococcoidia bacterium | reverse complement strand
CGAGAGACGAATGGTCTTGATCATCGATTTCGACGGGGAAATCTTGGAGAGGCGTGAATAAGGACAGGAAAATAATCATTATTGCCGGACCCAACGGTGCCGGCAAGACAACCTTTGCCCTTGAGTATCTGCCCAAAGAGGCGGGCTGTCCTATCTTTGTGAACGCGGATCTTATCGCGTCGGGCATTTCTCCATTTGCGTCCGAGATGGCGGCCTTCCATGCAGGCAGAATCATGATCGAGGAGATCAGAAGTCACGCATTGAACGGCAGGAGTTTTGCTTTTGAGACCACTTTGAGTGGAAGGACATACGCCCGGATGATTCCCGAATGGCAACGGATGGGCTATAGAATAAAAATGATTTTCCTTTATCTCGTGGATATTGCGACGGCAATTGAACGGGTAAAAAATCGCGTGAGGCAGGGTGGCCACAATGTCCCGGAGCAGACTATCAGGCGCAGGTATGAAAAAGGCTGGTATAATTTTCAGAACCTTTACAAACAATTGGTGGATGCCTGGGTACTCTTCGATAATTCGGGCGAGAAACCAAGACTTATTGATGAAGGAGAAAAAGAATGAGCAAAGTCAGAAGGCAAATTCGAGATATCGATCTTTCAAAGGCGGAGACGGCATTGCGCCGCGCCGCCGGCCGAGCGAAAAAGATTGCCGAGCAGACTCACACTCCAATGGTGGTATATGAAGGAGGACGTGTACTCAAGAAATTCCCCGGCAAGAAACCAAGGGGACGGCAAGGTTAGTACTTAGTTTCACAAGTAACAGGACATATTTCCTCTCCCCCGCAGGAGAGGATTAAGAGCCTGCCCTGGGCGGAAGCGAACGGGTGAGGGGGTCACCCTCACCCTGACCCTCTCCCGTTGAGGGAGAGGGGATCCGGATATGGCTCAATCGCTGTTTTTCGGGTCCTGCTCCTCAGCGGGTCTTGCCGAAGTTGAGGCCGATGATCACCAGGTCGAAGACGTCAATCACGCCATCTCCGTTGACATCCGCATTCAGGTTGAAACCGGGTTCACCGATGCGTTTGCCGAAGGCTGCCATCACCGGGGCCAGGTCTGCGGTATTGACCACACCGTTTCCATCGACATCACCAGATAATGTGGTGGGTGGCGGGGAAGGGGTGGGTGACAGCGTCGGCGACGGCCCAGGACCGGGCGTGGGCGAGGGAGTTGGGGTGGCGGCCGGTGTCACCGTAGCCGTGGGCGTCGGGGTCGGCGTCGGACTGGCTGTGACTGTCGCTGTCGGCGCGGGGGATGGGGTTGGCGTCGGAGCTAGACCCCCGCCCTCTACGGCAAGGCTATGGCCATTGAAACCGCTCGAGTTGGGGTCGCCGCCGGCGGCGACGGAGGCCACCCCGGTGAGACCGGCCACCGGCACCGGGATGTTGCTATTGGTGGTGGCGCCGTTCCCCAACTGCCCGTAAGTCCCATGGCCCCAGGCCCGGACGGCGCCGTCCGAGGTGACCGCCAGGGAGTGCAAAGCGCCTCCGGCGATGGCAGTCACGCCATCCAGGTTGAGCACCGCCGCCGGGGTGTGAGCATCGATATTGGCGCCATTTCCCAGTTGCCCGTAGGGGTTCCAGCCCCATGCCCAGACGGTTCCATTCGATTTGAGCGCCAGGCTGTGGTACCCGCCTCCGGCGATAGCCACGACTCCGGTAAGGTTGCTGACCTGGGCCGGAAGCGAACGGTTGGTAGTGTCTCCCGTCCCCAGTTCTCCATGCGGGTTATAACCCCAGGCCCACACCGTGCCATCCCATTTGACGGCCAGGCTGTGGTAGCCCGCCCCGGCGATGGCCCGGACCCCGACAAGACCGGCTACCTGGACCGGCGCGTAGCTGTTAGTGGTGTTTCCGTTGCCCAACTGACCCTGCCCGTTCAAGCCCCAGGCCCAGACGGCGCCGTCCGCTCTCAGCGCCAGGGAATGCAGGGCGCCTCCGGCCACCGCCACTACCTGGTCGAGACCAGGCACCGGGACCGGAACGTTGCTATCGGTGGTATTCCCATTGCCCAACTGCCCGAACCCGTTGTAACCCCAGCTCCAAACCGTGCTCGCCTTGACCGCCAGGCTGTGCCGGTGACCGGCCGAAATGGACGAGACACCGTCGAGGCCGCTTACCGGTACGGGAACGTTGCTGTCATTGGTGGCGCCGGCGCCCAGCCGGCCTTCCCCGTTGTTCCCCCAGGCCAATACCCTGCCGTCTGAAGTTAATGCCAGGCTGTGGGCCAGGCCGGCGGCCACGGCCACAGGAGCGGTGAGGCCGTTGACCTTCACCGGCGCCGCGGTGTTAGCCGTCGAGCCGTTGCCCAACTGGCCATACTGGTTGTAGCCCCAGGCCCAGGCGGTTGAGACGGAAGATAAAGCGGGAGCATCGGCAACGGCGATGGTTTCAGTGACGGTTAGAATTGCCGCTGGCAAGACCGACCGGGCATCGGTCACTGAAATTATTTCGCTGACGCTGACGGCCGCCGGCGGGAAGGCGCCCGGGGAATCCGTGACCAGGACGGCCTCGTTGACCGTGACCGGCGCCGGGGGAAAGACGCCGGGGGCGCCGGTGACAGCCACAGACTCATTAACCGCGAGTGGCCCGGCAGACAGGGGTTGGGCCGGTTGGGCGGCCGGCGGGATAGCGGCGGCCCCAGGTACGGCCGCGGGAACCGCCGGGCTTCGCCGGTCCGCGGCGGGCGCGGTGGCGGTACCATTCCTTCCCCGGGACTCCACCACCCCCACGGTCTCGAACACCATAATGGTCGCTACCGGCGGGCTATCGCCGCCCTTTCCCGCCGAGATCGGCGGGACGGCAAGGAAAGTCTGCGCCGCGAACAGGCACAGGGCTGCAACCAGGACGGGCCTTATCACCAATGCCGCCGAGCCTCTAGGAGAAACTGATGACTACGGTTACTGCGACCTGTTGCCCGGCGGTCAGGGCAACGGGGGTGATGGAAGTGGTAGTGAACGGGTAAAGGCTATCCAGGTATTCGCCGGTGGTGGCCTGGGTTGTGGGGTTCCGGGCGAACCAGGTGTAAACCCAATCGACTTTGCCGTTTCGCTGCGCCGTGGCATTGCCGCTCAGGACCAGCTTGTCCATATTGGCGCCGGAGACCGGCGCATCTACCGTCAGCGTCTTGAAGAAGTTGGGACTGGTGTTGGAAAAAGTGCTTTCCCAGATGTGGCCAGCGTCAGGATATCCCGATGCATTGAGGAAGGCCTGGTCGGCGCTGGTGGCCGCGTCGAGCTGTATTCGCCATCCCCCCACCGACTTCTTACGCGCCAGGACCCGGGCCAGGGAGCCGCGGCCATCCTCGGTCAGCGCGTTGTCAAACTCGCGACGGTCAGCCACGGTGCCATCGGGGTTGATCACCTCGATGGTCCAGCGGCCGTGGACCTTGATGCCTTCGCCGGGCGCGCCGCCGGCGGTTTCATTGAGCGAGGCCGCCGGGCCGGAAAGGACCGCGGGCGCCGGGGGGACGCCGTAGCTTTCGGGTGGCAGAGCACATGCCGCCATGGTAATGGCCATCACCGCCGCCGCCAGAGTAAATGCGATTCTCATGGTGACCTCCTGTCGGACCTGATAGCCGGGGTTGTTAAAAATCAAAAGATTATAACATGCCCGTCAACCGCCTTTGCCCTACCGGTACTGAGGGAGCCGGTTATAGGCCGCATCCCTCACCCCGGCCAGCGTCTGGGCAATATACAGGGTATCGGTGATGTCGATCCGGTCGCCGGCGGCGCCGTCGTGGTGAACGCTGGCGGCGTTGACCGGGTTGAGGGTGGACTTCGTTATGCCGATCTCCCTGGACCCCGCCAGGTACTGGGCAATAGCCATGGCGTCCTTGATGTCCACGGAACCGCTATTGTCGGCGTCGCCCCGCATTAGCGTAAGCCGGGCGGGGGCTTCCTGGCGGATGTGGTTGCCGGCGGGATCAGCGATGGTGACGAAGTTCAGGGTTGCGGTATAGGCGGCATCCCGGTGGCCCTTGAGGCGCAGCCTGAGATCGGCTACCGCCAGGGGAGGGACCGGCCCCTCAGTGGTGGCCAGAAAGGCGTTGAAAAAGGTCCGGCGGCCTCCGGACGCGTTGAGGTTGGTGGTGATGTAGCCGAAAGGTTCGGCGGCGGCCATGCCCGTTACCGTCATGCCTGCCGGCGAGTATGCCAGGTTGGCGTCAAAGGCGGCAACGCCACCGGTGTTCGCATCATCGCCGGTTTTTATGTCCTTCAAAGGGCCGATTATGGCGCGGGCGATGGCGTGACCGTCTTCATCCAGACCGGGCGAAAGGGAGATGCCGGCGCGGGCAACGGCGTTTTGAACGATCCGGTGGTCTTCCTCGACGCTGAGGTCATCCGGGTCCTCGCTGTCCCGGTCTGGCACGCGGACTACTACGCTATCCTGCCGGTAGGGGTCCGGTTCCACCTTCGCCGGCGGGTTGCACGTGGAAGCGGAAAAGGCAACCAGGCCCACTGCGCAAAGCACAACGGTCAGTACATTCGAAAGCTTGCCCATGGTCGCACCTCGATTTGAGATTCTTGCCGTCAGCGGCAACGCCAGGAGGACGGGCAATGCTGTAGAGGCGCCCCGCTTATCTCAATATACGGAACGGGGGCAAAACTGTCACAGGGAGAAAGGCGATAGGGAAAAGGGAAAAGGCAACAGCAGCGGCACAGCGCGCCGCGCCGGGGGGGGGAGTGGCACGCGGCCGCGTGCCGGGGCTGGGGCCGTAGCCGCGAGCCGCTGGCTCGCTCTGGCATTACCGGTGAGCCAATCCACCGGAGGTCTTCAACGGCTTCAACGGTTGTACAAAAATGTGTTTGAGGCAAAAAATTCCATTGCGGTCAATTTGAGGGCGGGCCATGCCACCATCCCCGCGGGTACGGCTGGCGCACGCGGCTCCGGCGCCGGGCGGGCGAGCGGCACCCACCCCGGCACGCGACAGCGTGCCGCTACGGCGTCGCCCCTACGCGATTCCGCCACGGCACGCCGTGGGGCAACGGGCACGCGGCAGCGTGCCGCTACGAATATGCCTTCCCACTTCTCACTTCTCACCTCTCACCTCTCACCTCTCACCTCTCACCTCTCACCTCTCACCTCCGTACTACCGGTACACCCCGTACTCCCTGGTGAAGTCCACTAGCGCCTGGACATTCTCGGGCCGGGCTTCGTCGGGGACTGAACCCGCCCCGTCCATGATGAAGCCGCCATTCTTGCCCACGATATCAATCAGCTTCTTAGCATAGTCTTTTACTTCCTGCGGCGTGCCGGCGCACAGCAACGAAGGCTGGACGTTTCCCCGCAGGCAGTAGCGGTCTCCCATCATGGCCTTCACCCGGAATATGTCGGTCTGGGCGAAGCGGTAGACCGCCTTGCCGGCGGGTATCTCCATGATGGACTCCAGTCGCGACTCGTAGACGCCTTCAAAGAAGGGGAAGGGCACCAGGCCGGCATCGATCAGGTCGACCATCAGTTTCTTCAGGCCCGGCCAGTAGAAGGTCTTGAACTGCTCCAGGGACATGAAGCCGTCGGCCCCCTTGTGCAGGGTGATCTGCACCCTGGGGTTGCCCGATTTTCTAGCGGCGGCGATGATGTCGCGGGTGATCAGGGACTGCAGCTTGTTCATAGCCGCCAGCAGCTTTTCCGGGCGCTGGTACATGTCCAGCATGATGCCCCGGGTGCCCCGGTAATAGTTGCCCAGGTAGTCAAAGGCGGTGTGCCCGTTGGCCCCATGCTGGTATACGAATCCCAGCCGTTCCATCTCCTCGTCGAAGGCCCGCGCCCTGTCCGCCAGCCGGCGCGCCTCGGCCCCGGCCTTCTGCAGCAGCCTCAGGGTTTCCGCGACCTCGGGCTGATCGAGCAACGCCAGGCTGGTGAGCAGGCCGGTGAACTTGAGGCTGCCCAGGTAAGGCAGATTCTTCAGGGGCGCCAGGGCGCCGCAGATGCGGGGGAAAAGCACCCTGAGGTTGAAGTCGGAAAGGTCTTCCAGGAAGTGATCGTATTCCTCGGCCTTCATGTACTCGCCTTCGACAAACTGCCAGGGGGCGTCGGAAGGAATGCCGTGGCCGGGCCAGGTGAGCTGCCTGAAGTCCATAGTTTCGTAGACCGGGCCCAACCCCAGCGAGGTGTAGGCGGTGGAGTACATGTCCGGTTGAAAGGCCAGCAACCATTTTCGGGTGGCCATGTCCAGCTTGTCCAGGTCGAAGGTGGCGTCCCGGTAGCTGACGCCGGCATATTTAGCCGGGAAATAATGGACATTCTGGAATATCGGCACGCGGTCGGGCACCTTCAGGTGGCTCGCATCTTCGACACGCTTGATTCGTTCCTGACGCAGCTCTTCCGGTGTTTTTGTCATCGTCTGGTCTCCAAATTTGAAATAGCCCCAGTATCACAGGCGGCCCTGCCTGTGAGATATTGTCACGAAAATACCGCCGTCTCCCCCTTTGAAAAAGGGGGATTAAGGGGGATTTAAGAAACAGGCAAAATCCC
>CAZFEA010000205.1:0-6521 GCA_964518085.1 uncultured Dehalococcoidia bacterium | reverse complement strand
GAAGTCCCCCTTCGTTACCTCGAAGGATTTGCCAGGGAGATAGAACAGGGCCAGCAAATTAGATATGCTCATCAGACAAAACCGCTTGTGCTACCCGTTTCAAACGCTAAATCCCGCGGGAATAGGCTTCGCGGGTGCGTTTGCGGAGGTCGACAAGGAAGTTGAAGATGTCTTCGCCGCTGCGTAATTTGCTGCGGTCATACTGCTCGTAGTGGACGATCTCGGTAAGCTTGCGGCGGTACGGTGGGGGAAACTTGTAGTCCGGGTAGCCGATGGGCACCATAGTATGGATGGTCAGCTCTTCGGGGACATTGAGAATCGCTTTGAGGGACCCTTCCCACAGGCTGCTCACGCTGCACCACTGGGCGCCGAGGCCAAAGGATGCCGCCGCCAGGCAAAGGAGCTGGGTGGCGTTGGCCATATTCTTGAAGAACACAGCCCCCGGTCCGCCTTCGCCGAAGGCGAAGCTGGTGTACAGGACGCTCGACTGGGTGGTCCTTCTCTCACCGAGCACGACGATGATGACCGGCGCGTCCTGCAGGGTCGGCCTCCCGGTAAGTTCCTGGCGATAGGCGGGCATGCGGGCCTCTTCGATGCGTGTGCGCTCGATGTTGTAGACATGGTCGCGGTTCTTTATGAAGGCTTCGGCGATCTTGTCTTTGGTCTTCTGGTCTTTGACGACGATGAACTCCCAGGGCTGGCCGTTGGCCCCGGACATGGCCCACCTGCCGGCCTCCAGTATCTTTTCGACCCACTCGTCCGGGATGGGGTCGGTTTTGAATTTGCGGCACGACCTGCGGCTGCGCACCAGGGCTAGAAACTCGTCAGGGGACATTTTTTCGGCCATTGTAGACTCCTTGATCTAATAACTAAGTTCACCCTCACCCCTTCGGCCTCGCCTCAGGGCAGGCTCTGACCCTCTCCCGTCAAGGGAGGGGGCATTGAAGTAATCTTGGCAAACGGTAGTGCGGGCTTTCCAGGCTGCAGGGCGACAGGCTGGAAAGCCTGTCGTACCGGTGTTGCACCCCGCCGTCTGCACGTGCAACGTGCGGCTACACCCGCCCCGGCACGTGCAACGTGCCGCTACCCCCTGCCCCGTCTGCACGTGCAACGTGCGGCTACGCCTCGCCCCGGCACGTGCAACGTGCGGCTACTTGATGTGGCCCGCCAGGGCTTTCCTGGCTGTTTCCACCAGGGCGCCCCTCTTCAGGATAAACTCTTCGGCGTCGGTGAACAGCTTTTCCTGCGGTCCGGGCAACAGGTTGGGATTGAATCCCTCCGGCGGCACGTCCAGTCTCTTGCTGACCGCGCCCGCCCCCTTGTAATAGACCGACTGCCCTTCTTTGCTCAGGAGCCAGTTAAGGAACACGGCGGCGGCGTTGGGATGGGGAGAGGTGGTAGGCAGCCCGACGCTGCCATCGCCGGTGGCCATCAATACGCCCTCTTTCAAGCTGGCCCTGGCGATCGGGGCGCCTGCGTTGAGCAGTTCGGCAAAGGAATTGGGATCAAGGGCCAGGGCTACCGGATTCCGGCCGCGGGCCATCCATTCCGCCTGCAGCCGCTGGTCCCTCATGACCTGAGCCCCATTACCGATCAACTGTTTGACAAAATCGATGGCTTCCTGCTCCGACCAGATGTGATAGGCGAGATGGGCCAGAAACCCGGACCCGGCTCCGGTTATGGTGGGGTCATTCATGGTGACTTTTCCTTTGTATTCGGGCTTGAGCAGGTCCTTATAGGAAGTAAAGTTCTTGCTGTCGATGAGCTCGGTGTTGATGCTCACGTAGGGCATCACGTTGCCACTCATGCCTATTGCCCTCCTGTCCTTGTCCAGGAAGGGAACAGCCCCGCCCCGCCACATGGCCCCGTTGGTCACCTCGGGCAACATAAGTACCGGCTCCACAGCGCCCAGCAGTCCGGCAGGTTTGGCCAGGACCAGCAGCGTCGAAGAACCGAACCCGTAGACATCGGCGTTGTTGATGCCGGCGGCTTTTTCCGCCTGCGCCCTCACAATGAACTCGGCGCCCCTGCCGAACGAAGTGAACTCGGCGTTGATGCCATACCTGTCTTTGAATGCCTTGACCAGCGCCACCCGGGACGGCCCGGCCCAGGTAGTGTAGACCGACACCGTACCTTCCTTTTGCGCCCCGGCAACGACGGCGTCCCATTTGCTTCCGGCTGCTTTCGGCAATTCCGGGGTGGCTTTGGGCGCGCTATCCGCACCGCCCGGCGAGGGCGCGGGGCCGGTGCAGGCAGCCAGGGAAAGCCCACCGGTCACGAGGCCTGTTACCATCACCAATAGTATTTTTTTCATCTTAGACCCCCGACGTAAGAGCAAAGATCAAAACAAAATGACGAATCAAAACTTAAAGCAGGCAACACGTTAAGGGAAAAGGGAAAAGGCGAAAGGGAAAAGGCGACAGGGAAAAAGGGAAAAGGGAAAAGGCGATAGGACCTTCTACCCGATCCGGCGTCCTTCAATTTTACTCGTCTTGCTCCGAAAAATGTCGCCGTCTCCCCCTTTGAAAAAGGGGGACTAAGGGGGATTTAAGAAACAGGCAAAATCCCCCTGTATCCCCCTTTTGCGAAAGGGGGAGGTAAACTGGGTCTCCTCGCGATGATAGGCCATTTTCATCCTTGATGGTGCTCGCTCGCGAGCATGGAGGATTCATTCGTGGTTCCTCGGTACTCCGTTCTTTGCATTTTGCTCTGTCATTTTGAGATTTACATTTTGATTTTTGATTTACCCCAGATGCTCTAGCCCCCAATGCGGGCCATGAGCCGGGCATACTCGCTTTGGGAGGCCTGGATGCGGGCGATCTGCTGGCCGCTGAGCCATTTTTTCAGGTCAACCTGGTCCGAGGGATAGTGGGCGCGTTCGAAATGCCACTTTTTGTCCATGGGCACGGTGGCGTCGATGCCGATGCCGCCCTCATACCCGCCGCCGCCGACACTGGATGTCCTTTCCAGGGGCTGCATCAGCGTGCCGCGACCGCCCCGGGCGCCGCTCAGTATACCATCCACCGGGTTGCACCGGGTGGTGATGGCCCACAGGACATCGTCGGCATTGTAGATGTCGACATCTTCGTCCACGACCACCACCATCCGCATCCCCGGCATGGCGGATAAGGCCGCGATCAGGATGTTGCGCTGGTAGCCTTCGTCCCAGGGCCGCCTCTTGTGCACCTGGTAGACGATGCCGCCATTGATGGAGAAGCCGTGCAGGGTATTGACGTCAACCACCAGCCCGGGGATTATCCGTTCCGCCACCTCGAACATGCAGGCGTCCTTGAACAGGGTGATGAGAAAGTCGCCTTCAAAGGAATGGGCCAGGGGTGAAAAGAACATCGGCCTGTCCCGGCGATGGGTTACGGCGGTAATCTGGAAACGGCGGAAGCGGTAGGCCCGGCCCAGGTAGCCCGGCCACTCGGGGAAGAACGCGGCTTCACCGCCGCGGGAGATCTTCTCCGCCTCCTCGGTCTCCCAGGCAGACTCCGGCTCCAGGTAGCCTTCGAGCACCCATTCCGACTGGGCGATGGAATAGGCATCCACCGTTTTCCCTTTCACCAGGTCGACGGGGAAGCCCTGGAGGCCGCCGACGATGCCCAGCTCGTCAGAGCCCTGAGGGATTATGGGATGGACGTTGCCCCCGCCGGCGACCATCATCAGGGCCGGAGGGGTGCAGATATTCATGGTCAGGGGGATTCTCTCTCTGCGATGGTCGACATAGGCGGCGACCCCGAGATGGGTGGGCGGGCCGGCGTCGAGGGCGCCCCAGTCCTTGCCGCGGAACATGATGCGGTTGAACGAAATATGACTGCCGCCGCGGAAATAGCGGCCGGTAATCAGGGTATTGCCGCCGCCGATGATCCGGCCGGCGTCGCGAGGGGTATGCTTCAAGACCGGCAAGAGGGAGAAAACATCGATGTTTTCAGTGACCACCACCTCCTGGCAGGGGGCCTGTTCCACCGTCCGGGGCGGGATGGGTTTCTTGAGGGCCTCCAGGCAGCGGAACTTGACCTTTTTGAAATCATCAATGCCCAGCATTTTGGCCGCCCGTTCCCGGGTGGCAAAGAGGTTGCCCAGGTCGCGTATGCCGGGATAGCCCTTGATGTTTTCGAACACGAGGGCCGGGCCGCCTTCCAGAGCCTTTTGGATGCCGGCGATTTCGTAAATGGGGTCGACCTCGCCCTTGATGGAGAGGACTTCACCTTCGGCTTTAAGGAACTCCAGGGCGCTGCGGGTGCTGTTTATGTCTCTGGTCGGCAAATTAGCTCCTTTTCGGTGACATACGGCGGGTTAATTTTCTTCATTGGGAATCGGGAATGGAAACGGCGTCTTCTCGTATTTCTCCGGCTGGACCGGGTAGCGATAGATGGGTATGGGCTGGCGGCGGACATCGATGCGGTTGCCGTTGCGGCAAAGCACCACTCGCTGCAGCCAGTTGACATCATCACGGTAAGGGAAATCGGCCCGGATGTTACAGCCCCTGGTCTCTTCCCTCTCCAGGCTGGCGGTGAACAGTAGCTCGGCGGACAGGAAGTAGTTCTTCACTTTATGGGCCTTGATAAGGTCATGGGCGTCCACCGCCCTGGTCTTCTCCTGCTTCAATTCCCGGATCCTGGCCAGGAGCGATTTTATGCCGTCCCTGGTGCGGAAAACGGACACCTGGGCCGGCGAAAGGACCTGATGCAAGCCAAACCAGGCGTCATCCGGGCGCTTGCCGCTTTTCGCGGCAAGGGGGCGCCGGGTATCCGCCGCCTGGCGGCTGACCTGGTCCTCATCGGTCCGGTGATCGACTTCGCGGGCGAAGCGGGCCGCGTTTTCGCCGGCGCGGTAGCCGCTGACGCAGCATAGCGCCAGGTTCATGCCGCCTACGGAGTAGGTGCCGTGGGCGGGGAAACCGCCGGCTTCGCCGGCGGCATAGAGCCCCGGTATGGTCGCTTCGCAGTATAAATTATGCCTGATGCCGCCGCCCAGGAAATACAAGAATCCCGAGGTAATATTTATCTCCACCTTCTGGCGGGCGAACTCCATCCCTTCCCTCTTGAGCGCCCTCAGCCTCCTGGTGACCGCGGGCAGGGCATGAAGCTTGTCCATGTCGAATGAGTCCAGGTGGGTCAGGTCCATGCAGGTCGGTCCCCGGCCCAACAGACGTTCGATCACTATGGAAAGGCCCAGTGTCTGGCGGCTGGACCGCTCCTTGAGCTGCGGCGAATAGCGTTCCATAAAGCGGTCGCCGTTGCCGTTGCGCAGGGTCATGCCCATGCGCTGGAAGCTGTTGAGATGGACCTCGACGCACTTCTTGCCGAAGGCCATGCGGTCAAAGCACTTGCCGAACTCCATGCCGGTCAGTTCCGCCCCGGCCAGGTAGGCCTGGCAGAGGCCGTCGCCGGAAAGGTCCAGGTGCCCCGTTCCGCCGGTAGCCATCACCGTGGCCCGGGCTTCGATGACCACCGGCTCGCCCGTTCGTGAATCAAAACCTACCGCCCCGGTCACTCTCCCCTTGGTCGGATGGCAGCCATCCGACGTCAGCAGGGAGGTGATCATCGTCCGGTCCCGGAGCAACACGCCCCTGGCCTGCAAGTTCCGGCGGAGGCATTCCATCATTTGCAGGCTATTGACGGTAACCAGGCGGGTAACCTGGTGCGCCAGGCCGACGCTGCGGACCAAATCGCCGCGTTCGTCCCTTTCAAACTGGACGCCCATCGAAGCCATGTCCTTCAGGCGGGCTTCCTGGTCGGAGAGAACGGCATCCACCCAGTCCTGGTCGGGCATATACTCACCGCGCTCGACCACTTCTTTTCGCCACCGGGAAAGGTCATCGCCGCCAAGGGGCGCCAGGATATTAGCGCCGGAGAAGGCGCTCATGCCGCAGCGGCCTGTCTTGCGCAGCTCGGCCAGGACCACTTTTTCGGCGCCCTGGCGCGCCCGCAGCGCGGCCCAGGCCCCGGCCAGCCCTCCGCCTATTACCAGCACATCGCACTTCAGTCTTTGCATCTGGTTCGCTCAAATCCCCCTTAGTCCCTCTTTGAAAACGGGGGAAACATGATGTACTATCTCAGCGAGGCGGCGAAAATCTCTTTGGCCAGTTCCCGGTACTTGGGGCGAAGAAGGTTGTTTTCCATCGAGTCTGAATAAACATATTTGACTGTGCCCGTGACCCATGATTTTGAAACTTAGGGGTGCCCACAGGCGTGGATAGTTTGTTACTTGTCACTTGCTACTTGTTACTTCGGACTTACGGCTTGTCGGGCTCAAGAGGGATAAGGGTAGAATATCGGCCTTACCGCGGCCGGGGATACCTGGATGGCCTTCGTGGGGCAATCGAATTCGCACAGCAGGCACTCCCAGCAGTCATTGGGATAGACCAGCTTTGCCTTGCCGGTAGCTTCGTCGGCGCGGAAGACATCCATGGGACAGTCATCAATGCAGATGCCGCAGCCGTTGCACAGTTTTTCATCGTAAGATTTTATGCCCATAATCTGCTAAGCTCCAAATACGAAACTCTAAGTTCTAAA
>CAZFEA010000204.1:0-6528 GCA_964518085.1 uncultured Dehalococcoidia bacterium | reverse complement strand
ACCGGCTCTTTTGACGAACTGGACCAGGTTTCCCGCAAGGTGATGGCTGCCGTCGCCGGAATTCCGGGGCTGGAGGACGTGGACCGGAGTCTGAAGCCGGGCAAGCCTGAACTCAGGATCGAGGTAAACCGGGAGCAGGCGGCAGACCTGAGGCTGAATGTGGCCCAGGTCGGCACTACGCTGAGAACACTGGTCAACGGGGAGCAGGCCTCCAAATTCCGGCAGGGCGACCAGGAGGTGGATATCCTGGTCCGGCTGAGGGATGAAGACCGCCGCAGCCCGCAAGATATTGCTCTGCTTCCGGTGATCAACTCCCGGGACGTCTATGTGCCGCTGGGTTCCATTGCCAGACTTTCTTCAGCCAGCGGGCCGGGGCAGATCGACCGACGTGACCGGCAGCGGATTATTGCTATCGGGGCCAACATCGGCAAGCGCCCCCAGGGAGAGGTGGTAGCCGACATCGAAGCTAAAATGAAGACACTGGCGCTTCCCCCCGAGGTCAGCTACAAGTTTGCCGGGCAGACCGAAATGATGTACGAGTCTTTTAGCTCGTTATTCGTGGCCCTGGCATTGTCTATCATATTCGTCTACATGGTGCTGGCTTCCCTGTACGGCTCCTTCCTCCAGCCGTTGATCATCATGCTGGCATTGCCCATGTCCATCATCGGGGCCATGCTGGCGCTGTTGATCACCCGCAATCCCATGGACATGACGGCCATGATCGGCATTATCCTGCTGATGGGTATCGTGGCCAAGAACTCGATCATCATGGTGGACTTTATCAACATCAAGAGGAGGGAGGGGATGGGGGTCAGGGAGGCCATCCTGGCGGCGGCGCCCCTGCGGCTGAGGCCGATCTTGATGACCACCCTGGCGCTGATATTCGGCATGCTGGTTATCGCCTTCGGCATCGGCGAGGGCGGCGAGTTCCGGGCGCCCATGGCCATTACCGTCATCGGGGGACTTATCACTTCGACTTTCCTGTCGCTGGTGATTGTGCCGGTGGCTTACACCTTTGTTGGCAAGCGGGTGAGGTAGCGGCACGCGGCCGCGTGCCCAAATTCGTACCCGCGAGCCGGCGGCTCGCTCTTGCATTCCCGATGATTCGAGCGATCAATGGGACGGCCGCTACGGCTGACACCTGTAACTTGTCGCCGTTACCTGGTTTCACCCTCACCCTGACCCTCTCCCGTCGAGGGAGAGGGAACGGCGGGATAACCTGCTTGACTACTCAGCCCTGACTCTGTATCATCGATTCCATGATCGTTCAAATGCAGTCAGGGACCAATACCGAACAGGTGGACGCCGTGGTCCGGCGGGCCAAGTCCCTTGGCTTCAGCGTTCAGCTAAATCTCGGCACCGAAAAGGTGGTGATTGCCATCCTGGGCAGCAACACCGGCCAGGTGCCTACCGATACCTTTGCCGTGCTGCCGGGCGTGGAGCAGGTTACCCGCATTATGAAGCCATATAAGCTGGCATCCCGTGAGTTTCGTTCGGAGAATAGCATCGTTTCCGTCCGGGGATTGGAAATAGGAAGCAAGGCATTTGTGGTCATGGCCGGCCCCTGCGCCGTGGAAAGTGAAGCCCAGCTCATGGAGGCGGTGAAGGTAGTCAAGGAAGCCGGCGGGTGCATTTTGCGTGGCGGGGCGTTCAAGCCGCGGACCTCGCCCTTTGCCTTCCAGGGTCTCGGAAAGGACGGACTGGAAATGCTGGCCCGGGCCAGGGAGCAGTCGGGCCTGCCGATTGTCACTGAAGTGGTGGACCCTCACGAGGTAGAGCTGGTGGCCCAATATGCCGATATCATCCAGGTGGGCGCGCGCAACATGCAGAATTTCGCCCTGCTCAAGAGAGTCGGTCAAAGCAAGATGCCGGTTCTTCTCAAGCGCGGGTTTTCCTGTACTGTCACCGAGTGGCTCACCGCCGCCGATTACCTTCTGGCTGAAGGCAATGACAGGGTTATCCTGGGCGAGCGAGGCATCCGGACCTTTGAAGACAGCACCCGGTTCTCCCTGGATATTTCATCTATCCCGGTCGTAAAGAGATTCAGTCACCTGCCGGTGATCGTCGATCCCAGCCACGCCGCCGGCCATTTCTCCCTGGTCCCGGCTATGGCCAGGGCGGCCATGGCCGCCGGGGCCGACGGGCTCTTGATCGAGGTCCATCCCAATCCCAAGGAGGCCCTGGTGGACGGTCTCCAGTCCCTGACACCCTCGGATTTCAACCGGCTGATGAACGACCTCCGCGCCCTGGCCCCCTCCCTGGGCCGCACCCTGTAGTCGCACGTTGCCCGTGCCCCGTAGCAGCAACGTTGCCCGTGCCCCCGTAGCAGCACGTTGCACGTGCCGTAACCTCGTCATTTCTTGATATTTCGCGGGTTCTCATTGTCGCTGTCCCACTTGCTGGCGTTGTAAGTGATGTATTCCCGGATTTGCTCAAGGTCTCTTTCGCCCCGGATAACGTGCTCGTAATAGTTGCGCTGCCACACCGGCTTGTCTTTCATGTTAAGCGACGAATTTATTTGCGTTGTCGTACTCGCTTTGAATAGCCGGACTATGGTTGGAATGGAATTCGATGTTGGCTTGCCAAAGGCTTCTGCGCTGGAGGCAGTCTCGGTATGACTTTCAGACCCTTCTACGATGGAGATGATTCCGTGAAGATGGTTTGGCATAACAATAAACGCGTCCATTACGACGTTTTTCCTGAGTTCCTCGGTCCTCTTCCACTCGCGGCTGACGATTTCACCCAGTTGGTTGAGGTTCATGTTGTCCAGGTAAACCTCACCGAAGAGACATGCCCTGTTGAAGGTGCAGATGGTAATAAAATATGAGCCGGCCTGGGAATAGTCGAATTCCTTGAGGCGAATAGATCTGAAGGGTTTATCAGGCAGTTTGTATCCTCCTCGGTGAAATAGGGACGGCACGTGCAACGTGCTGCTACCGGCGCCTGCCGCCACCCACGCACGTGCAACGTGCGGCTACGGGTACCTGCCGCCACCTACGCACGTGCAACGTGCGGCTACGTTAGTCCGCGAACGTGTCTTCTTTTTGCCGGCTCAGGTTGACCACTGTTGTCTCCTCCATGCGGCCATACTTCATCACCCGCTCGATGAGTTCCCGGCCCCAGGACCGGTTTTCACACGCCCTGGCCAGCGCGTAGACATCGAGCTGCGACACCTCATCCCACTTGCCTGCTCCCACTATTATTTGCTCCAGGTCCTCGCGGAAAGCCTCATTCTTGCGCGGGAACCCCAGTTTCTTCGAGAACCGGATGCTGGCATGGCGGTTGCTGCCCTGAATCCGGGTCGTCCCGTTCCGCCGGGCGTATTCGATGATCGCCTCCTTGACCTTTTCCATCTCGGCGCCGATCAGGTCAGACTGACTCTTAAGCGCGGCGAACTTATTGACCAGCGCCACGCCGGGCTCTGCCAGGTACTCGTTGACCGGCAGGCCGGCAACCTTTTGCTCGTGCGCCTTGTGCGGACACCGGTCGGGATAGTCGCACCAGTTGCACAGGAACGATTCCCGAGCCGGGAAGTCCTTGGCCGACTCTATTTCGTCAATGAGCCGCGAAGTATCCTGGATCAGGCTCCGCATGGCGGCATCGGACCGGGTAGAAACCAGCTCAGTGTCGAAAGCGAGGTAATGCCAGACCAGGCGGACCTGCCTGACCTGGGGCCAGCACCGCTGCACCCCGATCTGGTACAGGGCGAGCTGGCGGTCGCCGTCGGCGTCTTCCTGGGTGGGGAGATGGCTGGAGGTCTTGTAGTCGTGTATTTCAAAGGCGCCGTCTTTGCCACGGGCCAGCCGGTCGATAAACCCCCTGATTCGGTATTTCCCATCAGCGTCCAGGGAAAAGGTGATCGGTTTTTCCGTGGCGATGGTCCGGTCCTGGTCGAATGGGACATAGCGGTTATAGTAGTTCTCGAGGGCGCGGGCGCCGAGGGCGCGATAGTTTTCCGCCGTTAGCTCGGCCCTGGCGATGACGATGCCGTCATGCCAGTTCTTGTCCCACTGCTGGTGATAGAATGTCAGCAGGTCGGGGAGGCTGTTCAGTTTGGTGCACTTGACCCCGTCATAGCATTTCTTGAGTGTCTCATGCACCCGGTTGCCCATGAACCCCTCGATTCCCTCCACTTCCGCTTCGGGCTTAATCTTGTCCAGGTACTGCAGCTTGTACTTGTGAGGGCATTCCTCGTATACGCTTAGCTGGGAATGAGAGTAAACTTTCACCGGCATTTCCCCCGGAGGATCCTATCTTTGCTTTGTTCGGTCAATTCAGGGGGAATCGGAAGCCCATCCTCTGCACGCAGTTCCAGCAGCACCCTGGCAACATCTTGCAGATTATCGATGGCTTCGGCGATTGTCTGTCCTTCGGCATGACAGCCCTGGAGCACGTGGCAGATCGCCAGGTAGCCACCCTCTTCCAGAGGATGAATTTCAATTGGAATCTTGTATCTCATCATCGTCATAGCTGGATTATATCACAGTATTCGAGACCGAGGGCGACGCTCATGTAACCGTCTACATCAACATGGTGCCTAACTTCTAGAAGTGGAGGCCTAATGGCGTCCCCCCGGCCGGTGCAGCCTCTCCCTGAGGGCCTTGAGGTTCGTCACGTCTTCACTGTTGTACTTCAGCAGCAGGTCCAGGGCATTGCGGTCGCCATGCAGCTTGTGCCGCCACCAGAGCTTGACCGCATCCCATCCGGTGATGCCTTCGGTGTCCCGGGCTATGCCAAGCTGGACCTCCACGCGCTTCAAGCCGCCCCGCAGGTTGCGGCGCCAGCAATCGTACATCAGATCGTGGTGGCGCCATCCGTGGCAGCTATCTTCGAGGTTGACGCCCAGGCAGACGTTGATGAAGGGCAGGTCGAACCGTCTTCCGTTGTAGGTATAGAGTGTGTGCACTCCATCCAGTACCTCCAGAAGCTTTTCCGCGCAGGCCTCGTCGCCCACGAGCTGCACCAACCGGCTCGCGGCCCCGTTAACCAGGTAGATGCCGATCACGGTGATTGTCTCGCCGCCGGGCGCCAGCCCGGTGGTCTCGATATCCAGATAGGCGTCGAAAGACATGCTTAATTTCAGTATCACAGGCGGCCCCGCCTGTGACACACCATTTTCAACCTTGGATTGCGCTCGCAGGCGACCACGGCTGATCGCCGGGGAATCCCCTGGGCGGCTGGAATAGCATAGTTTACCACCCTGACAGCGGTGTGTCACCGGTATGTCACAGCGTGGTTCTTCCTGGGGATTGTGGTCTGACTGTCCGCGCCTATCCGGATTTAGCTGGCATGTTATAATTGGCAAGTGCGGCGTTAATTCCCTGGGTATTGGGTTAGCCGGAGCCTTTTACATAACTGGCGTAGAACAATGAACAAGAGTCCAGGTGCGAGACCGAATGACGACGACATCCTTGAGATTCTCCGGCGGCGGCACGACATTCTGAGGAGATTCAAGGTGAAGAAGATGGCCGTCTTTGGCTCCTTCGCCAGGAGGGAACAGAAGCCGGAAAGCGATATCGACCTCCTGGTCGAGTTCGATGTGCCCAGCCTGGACAATTTCATGGGATTGATCGAATCCCTGGAAGATCTCCTTGGCCGGCAGGTAGATATACTTACGCCGGTCGGGCTCGAGACTATCAGGGTCAAAGAGGTCGCGGACGGGATAAGGAGCACCCTGGCGTATGTCTAAGCGGGGGGACAAGGAATTCCTACTCGACATAAAGGAAGCGATCAAGAGAATACGTTCATATACTGTGGGGATGAACTTTGATGGCCAAACAGGGTTTCCGGTCTTTCCCGGAATGGAAGCCTGGATTCAGGGCTTCTCAGACTTTCGGGCCTGGGTCTCTCTAGCCTTGATTTCCTCCACCATGTCATCAAGCCTCAAGTCATCGAGCCATTTTCCCCGTTCGGCAGTGTAGTTCCCTGATCCCTTGTCGAATTGCTGGATAAATCGCGCCATGCCAATTGGTCCCAGTGCTCTGGACAGGGCTTCTATGCCGAGCTTCCTGATTTCGTTTGGAGTCATGTTTTCCGTCTTCATTTCTCGCTGGCCTCCGCGAGCCAGTGCAGCGGGTTTGCCACTTTGATGCTCAATACCGGGCCGGGTGACGTAAAACATGATAGGTTACCACCGCGACAATAGTATGTCACAAGGCCCAGGCAGATTTTTTCCTTCCTGTGCTTGACCCGTGTCCCGAATGCGATATTCGTGGCTAGTGTCTTAACCATACTCCTGCACCATCAACCTCAACTTGCTCCGGAACTGCGGCGGCTACTATCGCTGGCGTAACCGAAAGTACGAAACGAAGACTAATAAGTTCGGCATATTTGCCATCCCGGTATTCGGTCGGGACGTATCGGCCGTAGGCACAAATGAAGGCATAGACCTGTTCTATTTGCCTCCGGGAAATCGAGCTATGCCTATTCCTGATTCGCACCTTGGTGTCAGTCACCTTCTCAATATAATTCGGATTCCCTCTCACGTTCGTAACTACCGTTCGACCGACGAGATCCTTGACTCTTTCC
>CAZFEA010000203.1:0-6606 GCA_964518085.1 uncultured Dehalococcoidia bacterium | reverse complement strand
GGGGGCCACCGTCGCGTGATCTACACGACATTCACGTGGAGCGTGTAGAGCGCGGCACCCACGAGGGGCGCTTCGACGATGAAGTCCCACTCGTCCCCATCCCCGATCGTGCTGCCCGGCGTGGCCACCACCGGGTCAATAATGCTCATTCTTTCCTTCACCACGCCTTCAAGCCGCAGGAGGCCGGCCCGGAAATGGTTCTGGATAAGTTCGCCCACGGTGCGCACACGGCGGTTACCTAGATGATCGATATCGTCCGGGGTATCCCTTCCGTTGTTGACCATAATGATGTGGCGGATAATGGCGATCAGGTCTTCATCAGTGAGAACACGGATATCTTCGCCTACCTTGAGACCCAGACGCTTGTTAAGCTTGTAACGTCCTACCCTGCCCAGGTCGTAACGTTTCGGGTTAAACAGAAGGTTTTCGATCAGATGCTTGGCATTTTCCGTGTTTGGCGGGTCCCCCGGCCTCAGCCTGCGGTAGATGTCCTTGAGAGCCTGCGAGGTAACCTCATCCTCGCTCTCAACTTTGGGGACTTCGCCCTCAATTTCTTCCACGGCCAGGCTTTCCCGTTCCATCGTAGACTTGATGAAATGATGGTTCGGGTCATTATCCACGTCGGCAAATAGTTCAGCTATTTTGTCTTCTTTTCCCAGGCCGCGGGCGCGCAGCAGCGTGGTGATCGGTATCTTTCTCTTGCCATCGAATTTCACCGAAATTACGTCACGGTTGCTGGTCTCGAATTCCAACCATGCGCCCCGGTCCGGGATCAGTTTGCCAAAGCAAAGACCACGGCCGCTGGCAACATCTTCTTCACGGGTGAAGTAGACTCCAGGCGACCTGATGAGCTGGGTGACTACCACTCTTTCTGCACCATTGATAATGAATGTTCCGTTTGCCGTCATCAATGGGAATTCACCGAAATAGAGTTTTTGTTCCTTGACTTCGCCGGTCTCCTTGATCACCAGCCGCACATTAACTTCCATCGGCGCGGCATAGTTTAGGTCTCGCTCACGGCACTCGCTTTCACTGTATTTGGCGGGCTTGAACTGGTGCCATAACGCCTTCGGGTTATCCGGGTCCTTGAAGTGCAAAGCCAGCTTGGTGCCAGTGAAGTCCTCGATGGGCGAAATGCTGTCCAGAAGCTCCTTGATTCCCGCCTCCTGGAAACGCTTGAAAGAGTCTATCTGCACCTGTATCAAACTTGGCACGTCAAGAATGTCCTTCAAACGCGCATAGCCCTTGCGTGGTTCACTAACGACAGGGCCGAGGGTAGTTTCTTTTGCTGATGGCATTTATCTTTTGCTCCTAACAAACACCATTACTTGGCTTATTGCGAAGAATGGGGATACGGTACTTCGAGCCTAAACTAAAATGGACTGGGGAGTTTGTTGACTGAATGAGGCATATGTTGCAAACTTTAACTATATCACTGACATGTTTGCTTGTCAAGCAAATTGGCGAAAAATTTTACAAAGATTTAATTCTGCCTGGAGCCAGCCGACGGCTCGCGGCTACGGGATAACCGCGCACCAGCCCTGTCGTCTGTTACCTGTTACCTGCTGCCTATTTGAACCGCTTCACCTCAAAGCAAAACAGCTTTGTTGGTTCGTCTGGCCCGATATTAGCCTTGCAGCGGCAGATTTCGATCTGCTGTTCGACAGTTTCAACACCTTCGAGGTCAGGCAACAGGAGGCCCTTTCTCCAGCCGCACTGCACAATCACACCGAACTTCCTGGGATCGAGGTCTTCTTTACAAGCGGGCGACGGCTTCGAAAGCACGTCTACGCTGTAGGCCAGGGATGGAAGTTCATCCTCGGTGACAGGAGGAAAACGCGGGTCTCGAGTGGCCGAGGCGATGGCGTTGCTGACGATTTCTTCGGCTACATTGACCGTGGTCGGCTCAAAAGTGCCGATACAACCGCGCAGTTGGCCGTCCTTCTTCAGAGAAACGAAAACACCCGCTTTCCCCCTCATTTCAGGTGAAGTTACCGCTCCCTTTATCTTTTTCCCTGTCCTTACATATTCTTCCACGGCTTCCCGTGCTAGTTTGACCAGCGGATGCAATGTTTTTTCTTCCATAAAATTGCTCCAGGATCCCGCTATCGCCAATCGTAGCAGCGAGGTTTCCTCGCCACATTGCCTCACGGGGGAGGCGTAGCAGTGAGGTTTCCTCGCCGGGGCGGGGTCAATCAGGCGCGGAGGCCGCGCGCCTACGAAATGGCCGGGTGACGCTGCCAGCTTTCTGTCTTGAAGTTTATTTCAGCACCGCAATAACCACATCTGGAATCTCTCATCCCGATAAGGTTTGCCCGGTAGCCCCGGCGCTCGACGATCATCCTTCCACAATTATAGCAAATCGTATTGTCCGATTCATGGCCGGGAACATTCCCTACGTAGACGAACCTCAGGCCCGCTTTGTGTCCAATGTCACACGCCTTCTCCAGGGTAATTACCGGCGTCGGAGGTACATTCAACAAACGATAGTTGGGATAGAAGCGCGTGACATGCCAGGGAGTCAACTCACCCAAACCTTCCCGCACCCAACGGGCAATGCCGGTAAGTTGTTCTTCGTCATCATTCATCGTCGGAACAACATTCGTAACCACCTCCAGGTGCATGTCCCATCTCTTCAGCGCCCTTTCGGCTACTTCCAGGATACCTCTCCACCTGGGTATTTTGGCTAGTTTGCGGTAGAAATCGTCGCTGAAGCCCTTGATATCCACTCGATAAGCATCGAGATATGGACCAATGGTATCAAGGGCCTCGGGAGTCATGAAACCATTGGTGACATAGACCGTGTAAAGGTTCTCCTTCTTGGCCAGCCGGGCACATTCGTAGGTGTACTCAAACCAGATGGCGGGCTCGTTGTAGGTCCAGGCAATACCCCGGCATCCATGGTCCCTGGTGTCACTGACAGCTTGTGAAGCGGTAAACTGCTGCAGGTCTCTCTCTCCAAAATCGGTGCAGGCTATTTGCCAGTTCTGGCAATCAATGCAATGAAAGTTGCAACCCAGGGTACCCAGGGAATACACCCTGGTCCCGGGAAAGAAGTGGTAAAGAGGTTTCTTTTCAATCGGGTCGACAGCGATGGAAGAAGCAAAACCGTAATTCAGGACGTTCAGTACGCCATCTCTGTTCTGGCGCATCCGGCATACTCCCAGGTTGCCCGGCCTGATGATGCACCGCCACTGGCACACATGACAGTGCACCAGCGAGTTCTCCAGCCTCTCATAGAGCATGGCCTCGCGCTCTGCTACGACCATCACTTCACTACGTTGCAGAAATTCAAGATTTCAGATTCAAGACTCATTGGGTTCATTGAGTTTCCCCATCCCCGGCACGCGCAGCGTGCCGCTACTGGCCACTGGCTACTATCACTGTCTACTGTCCTCCGTCTTCCCACTTCTCACTTCTGCCATCGCACTTCCAGAACGCGCTTCCCGCAGCCTCTGGACAAGCAGCATCAGACTGACTCCTGCCAGCACGAAATTACCCAGGACTGCCACGACAATGGAAGGGACTCCTGCCCGGTCCATGACATTGGTGGCATTCCAGAGTGAATGCAGAATCACCGCCAGGGCGACCGTCCCAAGCACGGATACACTGAATAAGCCCCGCCCCTCCAGCCTCTGCCGCCAGATAACCGCACAAATGAGGCCGGTCCATGCCGCGTGGCCGGCAGGGGAAAACAGCCCCCTTATCATCAGTACCTCCTCAAGGGCTCCCACATCGCCGGATGAGCGGACCATCACCGTTAGACCATAGCCCATCGTCTCCAGGGCCGCAAACCCCATCCCCGAAGCAACCCCGAACAGCAGTCCGTCCATTTCCGACCGGTACCGGCCGCGCCAAAAGACGGCAAGCGGAAAAATGAGCTTGGTGCTTTCCTCGATAACCGAAACCCCGGCCAAACCCGCCAAACTCAACTTCTGTATGGCGCCCCATTCCAGTATTCCAGCCAGGATAAGCCCCACCGCCCCACCCACAAGAAAGCACGACCCTACGGCGCCCAGCGACAGCTCACTGTGAAGTTTGCGGTCGAGACGGCGTTCTTGCTCGTAAAAATAGGTGACAAAGGCCGCCGGTACCGCAAACGAACCCAAAAGCACCACCGTAGGAAAAAAATTAGGGTTGCCGGTGATCCTCAGAGCCTGTCCGCTCGCCACGAAAAGAACGACGCCAGTGAAGAGGACTGTGAACCACCGCCTCTGCCAGAGGCCGAGTCTTGTCCTCATCGTTATGGACCTCCCTGCCGGCCGACCTGGAATTTGTCAACCCGCTGTTACCATGATAGCAGTTCGAACATTGAGCCACAAGACGGCAGTGAGGCAAAAAAGGCATTTGACAGATAAATGTCATGCGTGGTTGTTACGAAAATGCCGCCGTCTCCCCCTTTTGCGAAAGGGGGGGGTAAACTGGGACTCCTCGCAACGACAGTTATGGGGTCTCGGAGCGCCGCCGCCGCTTGCGTTCGGCCACCTTCAGCCGCACCAATGACCGTTCCAGGGCTGCCTGAGCTCGCGCTATGTCTACTGCCGGAGCATGTTCCTTTATTTGCTCCTCGGCCCGTCTGCGCGCCTGTTCGGCGCGTTCCAGGTCTATTTCCTCCGCCCGTTCGCAGGCATCAGCGAGAATCACCACTTTATCAGGACGGACCTCGAGAAAACCGCCGGTGATGCACATGGAGAATTCTTCTCCATCCTTGCGGGCCAGGAGTTCCCCCGGCATGAGCATGGTCATAAGCGGTGTATGATGCGGCAGAATGCCGAGTTGACCTTCGATTCCAGGCGCAATCACGATGCCCCCATCGTCGGCAAAGACAAGCCGCTCGGCTGTAGTAATTTCTAATCGTAAGGTTGACATGATAAACCGTTCTAGGCAGCGAGCTTTTTGGCTTTTTCTATGGCCTCGCCTATGTTGCCAACCATGAAGAATGCCTGTTCCGGCAGGCCGTCGTGCTTGCCTTCCAGGATTTCTTTGAAACCCAGCACCGTTTCTTTTACCGGCACATATTTACCCGGGATGCTGGTGAAGGTTTCAGCCACTGACATTGGCTGCGACAGGAATCTTTGAATGCGGCGCGCCCTGGCAACCGTGAGCTTGTCCTCTTCGCTCAATTCCTCGATTCCCAGGATAGCGATGATGTCTTGAAGCTCTTTGTAACGCTGCAGCACCTTTTGCACTCCACGGGCAACCGCATAATGCTCTTCCCCAACGACGTCAGGACTGAGAATGCGTGAAGTCGAGGTCAGCGGATCGACAGCGGGATAAAGCCCTTGCTCAGCGATGGAACGCTCCAGGGCAATGATGGCATCCAGGTGCCCGTAGGTAGTTACGATGCCCGGGTCGGTATAGTCATCGGCCGGAACGTAGATGGCCTGGAATGAGGTGATCGAGCCTTTTTGGGTGGTGGTGATGCGCTCTTCAAGCTCGCCCATTTCCGTGGCCAGGGTAGGCTGATAACCTACCGCAGAAGGCATGCGGCCGAGCAAAGCCGAGACTTCCATCCCGGCCAGGGTGTACCGGTAAATATTGTCAATGAACAGGAGAACGTCGCGGCCTTCCACATCCCGGAAATACTCGGCCATGGTCAGCCCGGTCAAGGCGACTCGCAGGCGGACCCCCGGCGGCTCGTTCATCTGTCCGAAGACCAGCACGGTTTTCTCTATGACCCCCGAGCTTTTCATTTCATGCCACAGATCGTTTCCCTCGCGGGAGCGCTCGCCGACCCCGGTAAACACCGAAAAACCGCCGTGTACCTTGGCGATGTTGTGGATCAACTCCTGGATAATGACGGTCTTCCCAACCCCGGCGCCGCCGTAAGCGCCCACTTTTCCACCGCGGGTAAAGGGAGTGATCAAATCAATAACCTTGAGACCGGTTTCCAGCATCTGGGCAGAGGTCACTTGCTCACGAAGCGCCGGGGGCGCCCGGTGAATGGGCCACTTCTCTTGGGCCTTTACTTCGCCCAGGTTGTCCAGCGGCTCGCCAAAAACGTCGAAAAGCCGTCCCAGCGTGGCCGGACCAACCGGCACGGACAATGGCCTGCCGGTATCGGTGACCTCTTCGTCCCTTTTCAGCCCCTCGGTGGGCGTGAGGGAAAGACAGCGCACCCAGTTGTTCCCCATGTGCTGCTGCACTTCCATTACCGTCTTCTCGCCGTTAGACGTGATTTCGACGGCATTGTGCAGAGCGGGAAGTGCGTCTGGAGGGAACTCAATGTCTACCACAGTGCCGATTATCTGTTTTACTTTTCCTTTTGCCATGACAGTTCCTTTTTCACTTTGTATCAGGCCAGCGCCGCGGCGCCTGCGGTTATATCCAGGATTTCCTTGGTGATGATTTCCTGGCGGGCCTTATTGTACATCAGGGTAAGGTCGTCAATGAGTTCCATCGCGTTGTCGGTAGCGCTGCGCATAGCCACCATGCGGGCCGACTGTTCGGAAGCATTTGATTCAAGCAACGAAAATCCTCCTCCTGGCGTTGAGAGGGCGAAAAGCATTCCGTTTGATTCATATCCACGAATAGTTCGAGGCTCAAGATTTGTAACAAACATGCAGGTTTTTCCTACAAGCACATTGGCGTCTGGAAAATACAGAG
>CAZFEA010000202.1:0-6640 GCA_964518085.1 uncultured Dehalococcoidia bacterium | reverse complement strand
GCTAGACTCCCTCGAAAATCTGGATCTTGTCCCCGGCTTTCAAAGTCACTACCGCCTTTTTCCATGAAGGGGTGGTAGTGAGCCTGCCGCCCATCTTTTTCGTCTTGCCGTGGACATTCATGACATTAACCTGGGTGACCGTGACCTTGAAGGC
Source organism: uncultured Dehalococcoidia bacterium (assembly GCA_964518085.1). Lineage (GTDB taxonomy): Bacteria > Chloroflexota > Dehalococcoidia > JACQUA01 > JACQUA01 > JACQUA01. The sequence continues at coordinate 6,486 of CAZFEA010000202.1, read as the reverse complement.
GGCTTCAACCGCGTCTCTTATTTGTGGCTTATTGGCCTCGCGGGCCACCTCAAAGACGTATTTGTTGTGCTCCTGGAGGGCAGTGTTTTTTTCTGTAACCAGGGGCCGCCTGAGAACTTCGGAAAGATGCATGTTATTCCTCGGTGCTAGCCGTAACCGGCTGAACTGACCCGGCCCAGATCTTTTCCGCCTTCCTGACGGCGTTGACGGTCATTACCAGGTATTCAAAATTCAGCAGGTCAACCAGATTAAGCGAATCCAGGGCAATAACCTTGAGACCGGGGATGTTCCGGGACGCCAGCGCCAAATTCGCGGTGAGCGCTTCCGTCACCAGCAGGGCGCGTCCGGGTATGCGGATATTCCTCAAGATGCCTTCCATCGCTTTTGTCTTCGGGCTTTCCAGCGTCAACTCATCTACCAGTAACAGCTTCCCTTCCTGGGCTTTGGCAGAAAGACCGCTGCGCAGGGCCAGGGACCTCATTTTCTTATTGAGACTCTGGTGGTAGTCCCTGGGATGCGGACCAAAAACAATTCCTCCCCCTCTCAGGAGAGGAGAGCGAATATCGCCGCGGCGAGCGCGGCCGGTATGCTTCTGAGGAAACAGCTTTTTGGTGCTCCCGGCCACTTCACCCCGGGTCTTGGTATCATGGGTGCCCTGCCGCGCGTTATTCAACTGGCAAACCATGGCCTGGTGCATGACGGCCCGGTTGACCGGAACGCTAAAAAGACGATCGCTTACTTCGATTGTTGATACTTCTTCGCCGGCGGTATTGCTGACACTGACCTGCATGGTAAGCCTACCTGTTTCCTCGGACCTTATTAATAAGGACAATGCCGTTCGGAGCGCCCGGTACAGCTCCCCTCAAGACGAGCAGATTCTTCTGGGTATCCACCCGTACCACCTTAAGGCTCTTCTGGGTGACCCTGTGGTCGCCCAGATGCCCGGACATCCTCAGGCCCTTCCAGACATGACCAGGAGTAGTGGTGGACCCGATGGACCCGGGGGCGCGGTGCCTATCTGACTGGCCATGCGTCTTTGGGCCGCCCTTGAAATGGTGCCGCTTCACCACACCGGCATAGCCCTTGCCCTTGGAGGTCCCTGTTACTTCCACCAGCTCCTGCTCCTTGAAAATGCCGGCGTCGATAACTTGCCCTACTTTCAGAGAAGCCGGGTCGGCAGTCTCGAATTCGCGCAGGAACTTGAACTTTCCGGTCTCCTTGAGATGTCCTTTCATGGCCGCGGTCAGTTCTTTCGCCTCGCCAAAGCCCAGTTGCGCGGCGACATAGCCCTCTTTTTCTGCGGTCTTGACTTGGGTAACCACGCAAGGCCCGGCCTGTACCAGCGTCACCGGTATCACCGAACCGTCTTTTTCAAAGAGCCGGGCCATTCCCAGTTTCTTGCCTATTAGACCATTTACCATGGCGTTGCCTCGCCTCTAACTGAAAGCTGCAAATCCATCACAGCTTTATCTCGATTTCTATCCCGGAAGGCAAATTCAGTTTGGTCAATGCATCGATGGTCTTGGAATTCGGCTCCAGAATATCGATAAGGCGCTTATGGGTACGTATTTCAAACTGCTCCCTGGAATCCTTGTCGATATTGGTCGAGCGGTTGACCGTGATCTTCTGAATACGCGTTGGCAGCGGCACCGGCCCGGCTACGTTGGCCCCGGTCCTTTCCGCGGCTTCCACTATTTGCTCCGCCGATTGCTCCAGTAACTTGTGGTCGTAAGCTTTTAGTCTGATACGTATCTTCTGTTTTGCCATTTGCGTCTTAACCCTTAAGCCCTGGCTTTAACTATTTCGCTGACGATGGTTGCCGGAACTTCCTCGTACCGGTAGAATTCCATCGAGTATGTCGCCCGTCCCTGGGTCAACGATCTCAGTCTGGTGGCATAACCAAAGGTTTCCGCCAGAGGTATGTAGCAGCTTACGGTGCAGCTATCGGTACGCGTTTCTATCTTGTCGATCCGGCCCCTTTTTGAATTGAGGTCACCGATAATGTCTCCCATGTATTCGACGGGACCGACCACATCCAGCTTCATGACCGGCTCCAGGACCACGGGCTTACCTTTGTTCACGCCGGACCGCACGGCCATGGAGCCGGCCATCTTGAAGGCAAGCTCCGAAGAGTCCACCTCATGGTAACTGCCGTCGACCAGCCTAACCTTGACATCCACCACCGGATAGCCGGAGGCGCCGCCGGTTTCCAGGGCTTCTTTGACACCGGCCTCGATCGCCGGGAAGAAATTCAGCGGTATTGCCGCTCCCTTGATCTTCTCGTCGAATTCGAATCCCTTGCCCCGTTCATTTGGCTCCATCTCAAGCCATACGTGCCCGTACTGGCCGTGGCCGCCTGATTGCCGGATAAATCTGCCTTCTACCTTGACCGGCTGGGTGATCGTTTCCTTGTAAGCCACCTGGGGCCTGCCTATCTTTCCGGAAACTCGGAACTCCCTGACCATTCTCTCCACCAGGACTTCAAGATGGAGCTCGCCCATTCCGGAAATGATGGTCTGGCCGGTTTCTTTATTGTAAGACAGCTTGAAGGTAGGGTCTTCATCGGACAGCTTGGTAAGGGCCTCCCCCATCTTATCCTGGTCGGCCTTGGTCTTGGGTTCGATAGCCAGTGAAATAACCGGCACCGGGAAGCGGATCGATTCCAGGACGATGGGATTGGCGGGCTCGGTGAGGGTATCACCGGTGAAGGTGTTCTTGAGGCCAAGAGTGGCCGCGATGGTACCAGTTTCAACCTCGGTAATATCTTCCCGCTGGTTGGCATGCATCAGAATGAGCCGTCCGATGCGTTCTTTCTTGTCCCTGGTGGTATTCATCACCCCATCCCCAACCTGAACCCTTCCGGAATAGACCCTGAAGTAGACCAGGCGGCCCATGAACGGGTCGGTAACTACCTTGAAGGCCAGGGCCGAAAATGGGGCATTGTCCTCGGCGGGACGGTAGATCTTTGTCCCCGATTTCGGGTGAATCCCCTCAACCGGGGGCTTGTCCAGGGGCGACGGCAAATAGTCGATAATGGCGTTCAACAGGGGTTGCACACCCTTATTCTTTAGCGCCGTTCCGCACAGCACCGGCACCAGCTTGTTGGCCAGGGTGGCGCGGCGGATGGCATTTTTGATCTCTTCGATGGAGAAGGCCTTTTCCTCGAGATAAGAAACCATGAACTGGTCATCATTCTCGGCCAGTCTCTCCATCAGTGTTTCCCGGTGTTTCCTGACCATCTCCCGGGAATCCTCCGGAATGGGGACCTCCTGGGGCCTGACGGTGGGGTCATCGCTGAACTCCCACCCCTTCTGCTCAATAAGGTCGATTATTCCCCGGAAAGAGGACTCGCTGCCGATGGGCAACTGGATGGGCAGCGTGACGGCGCTAAGGCGGCTTTCAATAGTCGAAATAGTATGCTTGAATTCCGCTCCGCTGCGGTCCATCTTATTGATGAAACAGATGCGCGGAACGCCATACCTGTTGGCCTGGCGCCATACGGTCTCGGACTGCGGCTCAACACCGGAAACGGCGTCGAAAACAACCACTCCGCCATCGAGGACGCGCAGACTGCGCTCCACTTCGGCGGTGAAGTCAACGTGTCCCGGGGTGTCGATAATATTTATGCGGTGGTCCTGCCACGAGCAAACGGTAGCGGCCGAGGTTATGGTGATGCCTCTCTCCCGCTCCTGGTCCATCCAGTCCATGACCGTCGTTCCCTCGTCCACCTCGCCGATCTTGTAGGTGACTCCGGTGTAGTAGAGAATCCTTTCCGTCACCGTGGTCTTTCCGGCATCGATGTGAGCGATGATTCCTATGTTGCGTACTCTTGGGAGGGGAATACCACGAGTCATATTTTTTTCTCGGGAAGGCGCCTTCTGGTCCTTCCCTTTTGTTGCACTGTCTGTTGAATTAATTACCATCGGTAGTGTACAAAAGCCCTGTTGGCCTCAGCCATCTTGTGGGTATCAGCTTTTTTCTTAATAGTGGAACCCTCGTTGTTGGCCGCTTCCAGAACTTCGGTGGCCAGCCTTTCGGCCATGCCCCGGCCGCTGCGTCCTCGCGAGGCTCCCAGGATCCAGCGAATTGCCAGAGATAGGCCACGGTCCGGTTTCACTTCAACCGGCACCTGGTAGGTGGCGCCGCCAACCCTCCTTGGTTTTACTTCAAGGAGAGGCGTGGCATTCTTCAGAGCCTGCTCGAAAACTTCGAGGGGGTTTCTTTTTGCCTTTTCCTCAATGATGTCAAAAGCATCGTAAACTATTCTGCGGGCCACGGTTTTCTTACCGCGCTCCATTATCTTATTTATGAAAATGCCGAGTGTGTTATTGTTGTATTTCGGGTCCGGCTTCAGTACCCGTTTTGTGACTCTAGCTCGCCTGGGCATTGCTGCTCCTTAATCTAAGTCCACCTTAGCAGTCACCTCCCCCTCGACGGGAGAGGCCCACCTTGGTAGTCCCTCCCCCTCGTCGGGAAAGGGCAAGTCTACCTTATTAGTCCCTCTCCCTCGACGGGAGAGGGTAAGGGTGAGGGTGGATTTCCCTGTCTAGGCTCCCGCCGCGGGCGCCTTGGCCACCTTGGCCCCGTATTTGCTTCGCCCCTGCTGCCGGTTGACGACCCCCCCGGCATCGAGTGCCCCACGGACGATGTGGTACCGCACGCCCGGAAGGTCCTTGACCCTGCCACCCCGTACCAGGACAACCGAGTGCTCCTGCAGATTGTGACCCTCGCCGGGTATATAAGCGGTGACTTCCATACCGTTAGTCAACCTGACCCTGGCGATCTTGCGCAGCGCCGAGTTGGGTTTCTTCGGGGTCATGGTCTTGACCTGGATGCAAACACCGCGCTTTTGCGGTGAACCCAAACCCTGGTAGGTCCGGTTCTTCAGGGCATTGTAAACGAACCTCATAGCCGGGGCCTTGGTCTTCTTTTCAATTTTCTTTCGGCCCTTGCGGACCAGTTGGTTGATTGTGGGCAATTTATGCCTCCTGCGCCTTCCAAACACTAAGATGAGCCCTTTTCGGGCTCATCTTGACGTGTCGTGTTTAATTCGAGATTGGGAGGTCTTGGTCGGATGTTAAGAGTCTAACTCTTAATTATACTCGATTTCGTCCGAAATTTAAACGCACAGTGACCCAATTTATTAAATTTTCAATAGTTTACCACCCCCGGAAACACCTGTCAATACGCATCGTCTCCACAGGACGCAGTATCTACCATCAGTCTCCCGGCGGCTATCTTGTCTTATTATAGTTGTTCCACAATGCTTTGGCAAGGCCCTAATTCTGCTATAATGGACTACGGTGCGAGATTTTCTAGTCCGGGCAAAAATGGTATAATGTGCCGTTTTCCAGTGCCTTGCTGTCAAGATTTCCATTTGACATCGAAAGGGATCCCTCACCGAAGCATCTTCTATGACCAGGCTAACTCAATCGCCCAGGCAGCACTTACCCCGGTTTTTGCAGGTTCTTCCCCCATCTCTTAAGTCTTCCTATCTTTGGAAATTAAGGAGGCGCGTCCATGCCGGCCAGAATCATAGATGGCAACCAGGTAGCTGCGGACATCAGGCTCGAACTGAAGGAAAAGGTCGCTAAACTGAAAGCCGAAAAGAAAGTCAACCCGGGACTGGCGGTGATCCTCGTCGGCGAAGACCCGGCTTCTGTTTCATACGTAACCGGCAAGGCTAAGGCCGCCAGCGAAATCGGTATTTTTGAGGAAACCATCCGGCTGCCGGCAGCCACCACCCAGGCAGACCTGTTAAAACTGATCGACAATTTGAACAAGGACCCCAAGTTCCACGGCATACTCGTCCAACTTCCACTCCCGAAACAAATAGACGAAAAGAAGGTGTTGCTGGCCATCATTCCTGAAAAGGATGTTGACTGCTTTCATCCATATAACGTGGGCAAAATGCTCATCGGCGAGCCGGACTACCTCCCCTGTACCCCGGCTGGCGTCCAGCAGCTCTTGGTCCGAAGTGGCAACGACCCTTCGGGAAAGCACGTGGTCATTTGCGGCAGAAGCAATATCGTGGGCAAACCCCTTATGGCGATGCTGGTGCAAAAGGCCAAAGGGGCCAATGCTACGGTGACCGTTGTCCATACCGGCACCCCGGACATGGCCTACCATCTGCGGCAGGCGGACATCGTAGTCGCCGCCGCCGGCGTACCCCAGATGATCAAGGCTGAAATGGTCCGTGACGGGGCCGTAGTCATCGATGTCGGCGTCAACCGCATCAGCGACCCAAGCAAAAAGTCCGGCTTCCGGCTGGTCGGCGATGTGGACTTCGATGCCCTGAAAGAAAAGGCTTCGGCGATCACCCCGGTGCCCGGAGGAGTCGGCCCGATGACCATCACTATGCTAATGATGAATACCGTAACCGCAGCCCAGAAGAGTGCAAAGTAACAAGTAACAAGCACCCATGCCCGCTTGCGGCGGGCACCATGAAGGATGAAAATGGCCTATCAACGCGAGGAGACCCAGTTT
>CAZFEA010000201.1:0-6717 GCA_964518085.1 uncultured Dehalococcoidia bacterium | reverse complement strand
GGGGGTCCACCGAGAGGGCCAGGGCCGGCAGACCATCGGTGGCCAGGTTGACAAACAGGAGCTGGGTGGCTACCAGCGGCAGCGGCAGGCCGATCAGGACGGCCACAAACATTATCAGTATTTCTCCAATGTTGCAGGAGAGGAGGTAGATAAGGTATTTCTTGATGTTGGCAAAGATGCCCCGTCCTTCCTCGACCGCCGCCACGATAGAGGCAAAATTATCGTCCGTAAGCACCACATCCGAAGCTTCCTTGGATACATCGGTGCCGGTGATGCCCATGGCCACGCCGCTGTCTGAGTTTTTTAAAGCCGGGGCATCGTTAACCCCGTCACCGGTCATGGCGACAATATGACCCCTTCGGGCAAAGGCCTCAATCACCCGCATCTTGTGCGCCGGTGAAACACGGGCATAGACGTCCACTTTTTCCACCGCGCCGGCAAACTCCTCGTCGGTCATTTTGTCAAGCTCGGCGCCGCTGAGGGCCAGGCCGCCCTTCAACAGTCCCAGTTCCCGGGCCACCGCCATGGCCGTAAGCTTGTGGTCGCCGGTGATCATTACCGTCTTGATGCCGGCGGTGTTGCATACCTCGATGGCTGCCTTTGCCTCCGGCCGGGGGGCGTCGAACATCCCCACCAGCCCCAGGAAGACCATGTCTTTCTCGACCTCATCGGGATTCCCTGACCCCCGGGGCATCGCTCTGGTGGCAATGCCCAGCACGCGCAGTCCATCACCCGCCATCCGCTGTGCCGCTTCGATTATTCCCTGCCGCTCACCGGCATTGAGCTCGACAACTGTGTCTCCCAGGCGCGCCTGCCGGCAGCATTCCAGGACCACTTCCGGGGCGCCCTTACAACAGGCGATCGCTCCTTCAGGCGCGCGGTGTATGGTTGTCATCCGTTTCCTTTCCGATGAAAACGGCACCTCTCCAATCCTGGGGAAATCCTGGTTCAACCCGTCATGCGATAAGCCAGCCTTCTCACCGAGCACCACCAGGGCGCCCTCGGTCGGGTCTCCCTTGACCCGCCACCGGCCATCCGACTGTATCAGGGTACTGTCATTGCATAATATGCCGGCGGCCAGTAAGCGGCGCAATCCCTCGCTTCGAGACGGGTCGAGCTTCCCCCCGGGGCCAAAAAACTCACCCTTCGGCTCGTACCCGGTGCCGGTAACTTCGACGATACCACGGTCAATGTAAATCCTGGTCACCGTCATCTTGTCCTGGGTCAAGGTGCCGGTCTTGTCGGAGCAAATAACCGTGGTACAGCCCAGGGTTTCTACGGCAGGCAACTGCCTGACCAGGGCATTGCGCTTGACCATCCTCTGCACCCCGATGGCCAGGGACACGGTAACCACCGCCGGCAGTGCTTCAGGCACCGCGGCTATTGCCAGGCTAATGCCCCACATGAGCATCTCCAGCATCGCGTGACCCCGCAGCAGACCAACCAGGGCCACCACCGCCACCACGATGAGACAGATGACGCCCAGCGCCTTGCCAACCTTGTCCAGGTTTTGCTGCAGCGGCGTTGCCCTGTCCTCGACAGCGTCGAGCATGCTCGAAATCTTGCCGAACTCGGTGGCCATGCCGGTGCCGGTGACCACGGCCATTCCCCGCCCGTAGACGGCGGTGGTGCCCATGTAGACCATGTCCCGCCGGTCGCCCAGGGGCAACATCTCGCCTTCTATGGCCGAAGCCGTCTTTTCCACCGCCACCGATTCGCCCGTCAGCGCCGCTTCCTCTACCTTTAGAGAAAAGACCTCCAGGATTCGAGAATCAGCCGGTATCCTATCCCCTGCTTTCAAGACCACCACGTCGCCGGGTACCACTTCCCGGGCCGGTATCTCCTCTTCGCCGCCCCCCCTCAGCACCCTGGCCGTGGGCGCGGCCATCTTCTTCAGCGCTTCGATAGCCTTTTCCGCCCGGAACTCCTGGACGAAACCCACCCCGGCAGCGAAAACGACGATAACCATGATGACAATGGCGTCAAGGGTTTCACCTATGATGAGGGAGATAACGGTGGCGGCTAACAGGATCAGTATGAGGAAATCTTTGAACTGCTCGAAGAAAATTGCCAGGGGGGAGATCTTCTTCTTAGAGATAAGCTCGTTGGCGCCGTACTCCTGCAACCTCCTCTCCGACTCCTCCCTGGTCAGGCCGGACTTACTGCTATGCAGATCAGCCAGTACTTCAGCGGCCTCAAGGCTGTGCCAATCTGCCTTCTTTTTGACAGCGGTATCCATATTTTTCTTAGTTCCTTTCCTGGTTACGGTCCCATACTGTTGCCCCTCCTCGGTCAGGTGATTCTATATTTTGTCTTTCTCCTGAATTGACGCCGTAGGGGTTTGATAAATCAAGCCCCTGCGCTCCGTTAACCAATGCATTAGCCAACTCCAACGTAGGCCAGAATAGCCAGCATTACCGCCGCGGCCATAACCGAGCCGATCTGCCCTCCGGTATTAGCCCCGATGGCATGCCATAACAGGAAACACTTCGGGTTTGCCCGCTGTCCTTCCCGCTGCACCACCCGCGAAGACATGGGAAAAGCAGAAGTGCCGGCGGCCCCCAGCAAGGGATTGATTTTTCCATGGGTGATCCATTTGAGCAGTTTCCCCAGCATTACACCCGAGGCCGTATCCAGGGTTATGGCGATCAGTCCCAGCCCGAATATCATCAGGGTCTCCGGTTTGATGAATTTTATCCCGTCCATGGTGGCCCCGATGCTAATTCCCAGTAACAGGGTCACAATATTCGCCATCTCGTTGCTGGCAGTCTTGCTCAGCCGGTCCACCACGCCGCACTCCTTAATGAAGTTGCCCAGCATCAGCGCCCCCATCAGAGGCAGACCGAAAGGCGCTATCAGGGCGGTGAGAAAGGTAATTATCAGGGGGAACACCATTTTCGCCCTGGGTGAGACGCTCCTGGCGCCGTAAGCCATCACTATCTTCCGTTCCTCTTTGGTGGTCAAGGCCCTCATTATCGGCGGCTGGAGTATGGGCACCATGGACATATAAGAATAGGCCGCCACCGATATGGCGCCCAGCAATTCCGGCGCATACTTTGAGGTCACAAAAATTGCCGTCGGCCCGTCCATGGCGCCGATGACCCCGATAGAGGCCGCCTGCTGCCGGGTAAAGCCCAGGGCGAGGGCCAGCAAAAGGGTGAGGAAGATGCCGAACTGGCCGGCCGCCCCCAGCAGCAGCACTATGGGATTGGCGATGACCGGGCCGAAATCGATCATGGCGCCGATGCCGATGAAGATCAGGATGGGGAAGATTTCGGTCAGGATGCCCGCCTGGTAGAAACGCATCAGCACCCCGTCTTCGGCCATCATCCCGCCCAGAGGAAAATTGACCAGGATGGCCCCGAAACCTATGGGGATCAGCAATAATGGCTCAAAACCTTTCTTGATGGCCAGATATATCAACAGCAGACCGGCGACCATCATGACCACATTTTGCCATGATAGGCTGGTAAATCCGCCGCCCAGGCTTGCCAGAGCTTGTTGGAACATTTAGTCCTCCTGAGTCCTGTGTGATGCCATTGAGCTCGGCGCCGCGGAGGTCACTCCTTCGCGCCCTCTTCCTCCTCCTTGTAGGGGAAAATCTTTCTCAGTGCGATGCAGATCACCGCCAGCAGGGCGAGGCTGGAAAAGGTGACCAGCATTCCGACGACGGTGACGGTGATGCCGAATGACAGGTCTTTCAAATGGAGAGCCTCCTTTTCAGGAATTCGAGAGGGGCTGGTAGCACAGGCGTCCCCGCCTGTGAGACAACGTTTTCATTCATGGCTTGTGCGAGGGCGTTTGCCAGGTGAATTATAAGAAAAATGTCGGTGAGTTGTAAAGGAAAGGTAGCGGCTATGCTATACTCTTGCCATGGAAATCCCCCTGAAGTCGCGCATCCGGGACGCCGTCGAGGAATGCCGCCAGGAGCTGATCGAACTGAGCCTTCGCATCCATGGCCACCCCGAGCTGGGCTTGCAGGAGGAAAGAGCGGCGGCATGGCTCACCGGCTTTCTGGCGCGCCACGGCTTTCACATCGAAACCGGCATCGCCGGGCTGCCCACCGCCTTCCGCGCCAGCTACGGCGGCAGTCCCCCCGCCATAGCTTTGCTGGCCGAGTATGACGCCCTCCCCGAGGTGGGACACGCCTGCGGGCACAACATCATCGGGGCCAGCGCCGCCGGCGCCGCGGTGGCCTCACGGCTGGCCGTCGACCAGCTTGGAGGCTCGGTGGTGGTGATCGGCACACCGGCCGAGGAACTGCTGGGAGGCAAGACCATTATGACAGAAAAAGGTGTGTTCCATGGCATCGAGGCCGCCATGGCGGTCCATCCCGGCACCAGGAACATCGCCAGCATCAAGTCCCTGGCCTGTGTCGGGCTGGAAGTGAAGTTCTACGGCAAACCCGCCCACGCCTCGGCGCGCCCCGCCGAAGGCCTCAACGCCCTCGAGGCCATGCTCCAGTCATTCAACAACATAAATTCCCTGCGCCAGCACGTCCGGCCAAAGGAACGCATTCACGGCATCATCACCGATGGCGGCCAGGCGGCCAACATCGTTCCGGCCCATAGCGCCGGAAGCTTCCTGGTGAGGGCGGAAAACGAAGAATGCCTGGCGATACTGAAGGAAAAGGTCCTGGCCTGCTTCAAGGCAGCCGCCATGGCCACGGGGACGCAGCTAGAATACAAATGGGCGGAGCCCCACTATATGGCCATGAAAGTTAACCAGCGCCTGGCCGGACTGCTGGCGGCAAACCTCGAGGCCCTGGGAAGAAAAATGCACCTGTACGAGGGTGACCTGGGCCTGGCCAGTACCGATATGGGCAACGTCAGCCAGGTAGTGCCTGCGATTCATCCCTGTATCGGCATCGCCCCTCCGGCCACGGGCGAACACACCCCGGAATTCGCCCGAGCGGCAGCCTCCGAAGACGGCCACAGGGGAATGCTCGACGGCGCCAAAGCCATGGCCATGACCGTCTTCGATTTGTTGAGCAACCGCGAGGCGCTGGCCCGGGTGAAAGAAGAGTTCCTCTACGGATTGGAAGATTGAGGGATTCCCAGAATAAAGAAGACAGAAGTCAGAAGTCAGAAGGGTGGGGCTTCTGTCTTCTGTCTTCTGTCTTCTGTCTTCTTTATTCTTTTTGACTATTGCTTTCCGTCACGCGTCTCTGCTAATATTGGTACCCAGCTTTCGGTCACGGAGAACCCTTTGCGAAGAGCCAGGAAAACTGTTGAAAAGCCATCCCTAACCATAGCCGTGGACGCCATGGGCGGAGATTTCGCCCCGCAGGAAGTGGTCAAAGGCGCCCTCGAGGCCTCCAGGGATTACCACGTGAACATCGCCCTGGTAGGCAAACAGGAAGCCATACTGGAGGAAACCAGGCGCCTCAAGATGGACCGGGATGCCTTCTTTTATATTATTAACACCAGTGAAGTAATCGACTTCTGCGAATCCCCAGCCCGGGCCATCAAGGAAAAGCGGGACTCTTCCATAGTCCAGGGAATAAACCTTCTGAAAAAGGGAGAAGCATCGGCCTTCGTGTCTGCGGGACACACCGGGGCCGTCGTCTGCGCCTCTCTTTTCGAACTGGGACTTGAGCCCGGCATCGAACGTCCCGCCATCGGCACTCTCTTCCCCACCCGCACCGGCCATACCTTGCTGGTTGATGCCGGCGCCAACGTGGACTGCCGTCCGCCGTTCCTGGTGCAGTTCGCCCACCTTGGCATCAAATATATGGCCCGTATCAACGGTATCGCCAATCCCCGTGTCGGTCTTCTAAGCAACGGTGAGGAAGAAAGCAAAGGCAACCGCCTGGTCCGGGAAACACATCTACTACTCAAGGACTGCGGCTTGAACTTCGTAGGAAATATTGAAGGCAAAGACCTGGCGCACGGCCTGGCCGACGTGGTGGTCACCGACGGGTTCACTGGAAACGTGGTGCTCAAGGCCACCGAAGGTTTCGCTGAAATGCTTACCCTTTCCTTGCAGCACGCCGTCAACGGTCACCGCCACTTCAAGAAGGCTTCGGCCCTGATGAAATCGGTCCTGGCCAGCATGGTCAAGAGGGTGGACTACAACGAAAGGGGCGGCGCTCCCCTTCTGGGAGTCCGCGGAAATGTTATAATAGCCCACGGCCGCAGCCACGCCCGGGCCATTAAAAACGCAATACGCCTCGCCCGGCAGGCTGCGGAGCCGGGGGCCATTCCCGAAGCTGAAGGAACAAAAGACAGGGAACAAGTAACAAGTAGCAAGTGACAGGGAAGAGGGAAAAGGGAAGAGGGAAAAGGGAAAAGGGAAGTTGTTACTTGGTACTTGACACTAGATACTTGGTACTTGGTACTTGACACTCTAAGGAGTTAGCCGTGGCGAAACCCGTGGAAGTCAACGACGCCAATTTTGACCAGATTGTTATCAAAGCATCACTGCCGGTACTGGTAGATTTCTGGGCGCCGTGGTGCGGCCCGTGCCGGATGGTAGCGCCCGTCCTGGAAGAGCTGGCCGAGGAATACAACGGCAAGATCACCATTGGCAAGCTTAACGTGGACGAAAACGTGGACTCGGCCAAGAAGTACAGTATCGCCAGTATCCCGACCCTGATCGTGTTCAGCAAGGGGAAACCGCTGCAGCAGGTGGTGGGCGCCCGGCCCAAGAAAGAACTCAAGGACATAATAAATGCCGCTATTGCAGTCTGAACAGTCTGAACAGTCTGAACAGTCT